>JAERMN010000104.1 GCA_016844625.1 Deltaproteobacteria bacterium | reverse complement strand
TACTTCCCCTCCCGGCCCTTCAGGATCTGCTTAATCAGATCAAACATCGGCGTCATGTCGGCGTATTTGGGATCGGAGACGTCGAAATAATTTTTTCCCGGCTGCATGCGGTTGACCGCGGGGAGCATGTCTTTCGGGATATCGATGCGCCGTGAGTTGGGCGGATCTTCGCCGTATAGGTCGTTATATTTTTGCATGGCGATTTGGCCACGGCGGGAGAGAAACCAGTTGACGAAAACTTTTGCCGCGTTGGGATTAGGCGCGCCTTTGATCAAGCTCATGGAGCCGCCGCCCGACGTGATATGCCAGCCTTCTTTCCAGTCGACCATATCGAGCTCATCGACCGGCAGTCCCTGGGATTTCGCCCTTGCGGTATCGCGGCAGCCGACGCACAGCGCATAGCGTCCCTGCGCTAGCCAGTCCGTAATCTGTCTTCGATCGCGGCCAAAAGTTGGCTGCATCTCACCAAATAGTTTCTTAACAAACTCAGGGCCGAGTTCGGGATGGTAGTAATAGAACTGCAATGACGCGCCAAGGCCGGTCCCCGTCGGGTCTTGGGAGACGTATTTGCCTTTCCACCTGGGCGCCACCAAATCCCAGTAGGATTTAAAATCCTTGGGACTCGCCAATGTCGTGTTGAAGTAAAAGCCGGAAGTCGACGGATTGGCGATATAGACAAAGATATGTCTGTTCTCAGGGTCGGTGTAGCGGTGCCGTCCTTCAAACCATTTACTCTCGTCGAGCACCTCGGGGAGAATCAGCGTCGATTTAATAGAATCAAGCGCCTTGCCCTGGTAAAGAACTTCATAGTTCGTGTTCGCGCCGCCGCTGAAGAGATCCGCGACGACGTGGTTGGCGCGCAGCTCAGTGATGATCCGCGTGCCCAAGGAATTCCCGGTACCGTTGACCGTGACGATTTTAATCTCCGGAAACTCTTTGCGGAATTCATTGAGCAGCGGCTCAGTGCCGTAGCGGCCGACGTAAAAATTCAATCTGCCTTCTTTCTTCGCCGCGGCGACGGTATTTTCCCAGGTGACCTGCCACGCCGGCTTGGCGTCCGCGGCCGAGCCGGGCGCAGCCCAGACGAAACCGCACAACATCAAAACGACACTAAAAAGCGCTTTCATGCTTATTTTCCTTCCCGCCCTTTCATGAATTCCTTGGCGAGCTGAAAGATCGGCGTCATGTCGGCGTATTTCGGCTCGGTAAAATCGAAATAGCTTCGACCCTCGACGAGCCGGCTGCGCGGCGGCAGCATCTCCTTCGGGATATCGACGCGGCGCGAGTTGGGCGGCTCTTCGCCATAGAGATCCTCGTACTTTTGCAAAGCTATTTGGCCTCTGCGCGACAAGAACCAGTTGATAAAAACTTTAGCGGCATTGGGGTTCGGTCCGCCCTTGATGAGACTCATGGAACCGCCGCCGGGAGATATCGCCGAGCCTTCCTTCCAGGCGACCATGTCCATTTCGTCTACCGGCAAGCCCTGCTTGCGGGCCTTTTCAGAATCGCGGCAGCCCAAACAAAGCGCATATTTGCCTTGCGCCAGCCAATCGGTCATCTGTCGCCGATCGCGGCTATAGACGGCTTGCTGATCGATGAATAGTTTTCGCAAGAAATCCGGCCCGAGCTCCGGATGGTAAAAGAAAAACTGCAGGGACGGGCCGATGCCGGTGCCGGTGGGCTCCTGGGATACCAATTTACCTTTCCACTTGGGGTTGACTAGATCCCAATAGGATTTGAAATCTTGCGGATTGACCAAATTGCTGTTGAAATAAACGCTCGACGAAGTCGGATTGGCGATATAGATAAACACATGCTGCTGTTCCGGGTCGTTGTAGCGCTGCTTGCCGCCGAACCACTTGGACTCATCGACAACTTCCGGCAAAATCAGGGCCGCCTTGAGCGAATCGAGGACTTTTCCCTTGTAGAGGATCTCGAAATTGGTAACCGCGCCGCCGCTGTAGATATCTGCCACCATGTTACCCGCGCGCGCTTCGGCGACGATGCGCGTTCCCAATGAATTGCCGGTGCCATTGGTGCCGATCACCTTGATTTCCGGAAACTCCCTGCGAAACTCGTTGAGAAATTTCTCGCTGCCGTAACGTCCGACGTAGAGATTGAGCCGCGCCTCTTTTTTCGCCGCGGCGACCGTTTTCTCCCACTCCGCCTGCCACGACGAGCCACGCTCCGCGGCGATCACCGGCGTCCAAGCAAAAAGAAAACCGCACAAGGTTGCCGTTAGAAGCGCACCACGGACGAGCCGAAACACCAACGCGGCTATTGCCATTGCGTCCTCCGATCGTTCCGACTCCGTTCCCCTACTTCTTCCCCACCAAGATCTCATCCAAAAGTTTCATCGCCGGCCGCAGATCCTTGGTGTCGGCATCGTCGGTGTCGAAGTAACTCATCTTGTCGCGCCGCTGTTCGTCGACCGGGATATGATCTTTGGGAACATCGATGCGGCGCGAGTTGCGCGGGTCGCCGGGAATACTGATCACTTTTTGAAACAGCGCCTGTCCGTCGCGCGACAACAACCAGTTGATAAACACCTTGGCCGCGTTGGGATGGGGCGCTTGATGCATCAAGGCGATCGAGCCAAAGGCAGATGAAAGATTGACCCCTTCCTTGAAGTGATAAGAATCGAACTGATCCACCGGCAGCCCTTGGTTTTTCGCTCTGTGGATGACGCCGCCCTGGATCGGCATGGCCAGGGTAAACTTTCCCGTTCCTAGCCAGTCGGCGGCCTGGCGCAAATCGGCGGTCATCGTGACATCCATTTCACCGAAGAGGCGGCGCAGAAATTTCGGCCCGAGATCGGGATGATAGTAAAGGAACTGCCAGGGGATGCCGGCGCCGCGCACTCTGCGGATATCGGTAGAAAGGATTTTCCCCTTGAGCTTCGGGTTGAGAAAATCCCAATAGGTCTTGTACTCGCGCGGATCGAGCAACTGGGTATTGTAGCCCGCCCCCGCGCCCGCCGACACGTTGCCCTCGTAGACGAAAATATGCTGGCCCTCTTTATCAGCGAACTTGTGCTTACCCTCCCACCATTTCGTCGTGTCCAGGACATCGGGGAGGATAAACGTCGACTTGATCGGGTCCAGCATTTTCCCCGTGTAGAGAACTTGATAGAGCGAGTTGCCGCCGCCGTTGTACACGTCAGCGATATACTTGCCGGCGCGCCGCTCCGCCGAAATGCGCTGGGCAAGGTCGGTTCCGGCGCCGGTAATGTGAGTTATCTTGATTTTGGGATAGGCCTTTTGAAACACACCGGAATCGATAATAGCGCCGTAGCCACCGATGTAGACAACCAACTCACCTTCCTTCTCCGCCGCCTGCACCGTGCGCTCCCACTCGGCCTGCCAAGAGGCTTTCGACTCGGCGGCCAAAGTAACTGTTGCCGACCCAACGGTAAGGCAAGCAATTCCGATTGAAAGCAACATGTTCAACGGGGAAATCGCTCTTAATGTTCTTGATCGATTTGTCATACCCATCACTCCAATACTCCATTACTCCAACAGTACAACAACTCAGTTTCGCACATCCTGCAGCAGCCACTCCGTCGGAAACTCCCGTCCCAACCCCTGCTCCTTGGCCAGCCGATAAGTCGCGCCACCGACCGACGCAAACTGGATACCCTGAATCTGATTGCCGCCGACAGCCAAGATCTCTTCCGCGTCGCGCCGGCCGGGAGTGCCTGCAGTGAAAAGATCTTTAAAGCTCACAAGTTTGCGCTTGTCAAAACCACCCTCGCGTTGGACTTCAGGAATACGCACTAGATCCTCCGGCTGTCCCGCTACATAAGCCCGGTGCGTGCCCGAGATTTTCTGCGCGCGTGAAACCTCCTCGCCCTGCGATTCCGAAAAACTATCGTTGTTCGGCGCGAAGGTATAAAAGGTGCGGATTCGTTCCGTACAGGATCCGTCGATCTCCACGGTACCCTTTACGGTGCTCACGAATGCACCGGCCTCGATCGATCGGCCCGGCAGCACCGGAACGATGGAGTCCGTGCAAGCCGAAACAATTTGCGCGCCCTTCACCGCATCGGCTGCTGAGCCAACGGGAATGACCTCTATGCCCAGGCGCGCCGCCATATTTTGCGCGTAAACCTCGCGATTCTTCTTTGTCGGACTGTAAACTTGGATCCGTTTGATCTTGCGCACCGCGGCGAAGGCCAGCGCGTGGGTAAAAGCCATGCTACCCGAACCAATCATCGCCACCGTGTCAGCATCTTCGCGGGCGAGATATTTGGCCGCGATGCCGGCGGTGGCGCCGACGCGCATATGTTGGAGATAGCCATCGTTCATGACCGCCAGCGGCTCGCCGTTCTCAGTGCTAAACAATAGAATCAGACCGCAGAATAGTCCTGGCCGCTGGCAATATTTCTCTTGAGTCCTGACGCCGCCCTCGCCTTCCGTCCAGTAAGCGATATCGGATTTAATCCGCGTCGCGAACACGCCGTAACGCCGGCTGGTGCCTTCCATCGATCCCCACTGATAATAGCCGCGCGGATCGCCGGACGGCGCCCAGACATCGATGCGCGGCCGGCAAGTCGCATCGCCGCGGTAATATTCTTTGATGCCTGCCTCGATCGCCTCGAGGCAAATATTCATATCGAGCACGCGCTCGACATCTTGGTTGCTAATGAGGAGAGCCATGAAACACCTATTATCCGAACTTTGCGCCTTTGCGCCTTTGCGGGAGATATTCCGAGACTGACCGGTGCGCGAAGCGCACCCTACGAAAACTTCCTTTGCGTACTTTGCGGTTAAATTTTCCCCTTCATCGCCCAATAAATTTTTTCCGCCGACAGTGGCAGCTCGAACAGGCGCACGCCGCAGGCGTCGGCGATGGCGTTTGAGATCGCCGCAGCGGTCGGCACGTTGGGATTCTCCGCGATCGCTTTGCCGCCGAACGGTGTCGGCCCGGTGGGGCTTTCGACCAGAACGGTTTTCAATGGCGGCACGTCGGCGATGCACGGCAACTTGGACTCGCCCAAAGTGAGCGTCGCGATCTTGCCGTCGACCAGCGGATTCTCCTCCATCAAGGCGAAGCCGAATCCGGTGACGATGCCGCCTTCGATCTGCCCTGTGAGGGTCAGATGATTGAGCACCGTGCCAGTGTCGTGCGCCGTGGTTAAATTCAAAACCGTCACCCCGCCGGTGGTCGGATCGACTTCGACCTCGGCCACCTGCGCTGCGAAGCCGGTCACCTTGGGCATGTCTTTGGGGACGAAATTGCTGAGATGAAAAACCGGGCCGCCGTTTTCTTTGACGGCGAGCACGATCATCTTTTCAGTTGTCGTCGACTTTTTGTTTGGCGCGGTTAGCTTACCGCCCTGTTGCTTGATCTCGTCCGGCCGACAGCCCAGCTCCCGCGCCGCCAAGGCGATCAATTTCTCACGCACCTCGTGCGCTGACAGATTCACGGCGTGGCCGGAGGTATTGGTCTGTTTACTGCCGCCCGTGCCGGGATCGAAGGGCAAGCTATCGGTGTCTTTAAATACCACGCCCACTTTCTCCGGCGGCAGCCCGAGAGTTTCACAAACCATCTGCTGGCTGACAGTGTAATAACCCGGCCCGACATCGGGCACGCCGGTGAGAATATTCACCTTGCCATCGGCTTCCAATATTAACGCCGAGCTGGCTTTTCCCTCCGGCGTGCCGCGATCGTAGAGCGCCATGCCCCAGCCGCGATTTTTCTTCGCGCCGCCCTTTTTCCAACCGGAGGTTTTGACGATGCGCTCCAACACTTCACCCATGAGAATGTGACTCCACTTTTCACCCATGGGGTTGGCGTCGCCGTCGCGGAGAATATTTTTCCGGCGCAGATCGAGCGCCTCGATGCCCATCTCCTTGGCGATGATCTCCATCTGCGACTCGAAGGCGAAGACCACCTGCGGACTACCCGGCGTGCGCGTCTGCGTACAAGGAACTTGATTGGTGTAAGCACAAAAGGTCCGCACGTCGATAGCCGGACAGCGGTACATGCTCGCCAAGCGCCGACCGCCAAGAACCGTCGCTTGCGGATTGGCCTTTTGCGATCCGTAAGCGCCGCCGCTGAAGTAAATATCGCCTTTGACCGCCGTAAGCGTCCCATCGGCGGCGACGCCGGTTTTCAAAGTGATCACCGAGGGATGGCGGTGGCCGCCAGCGAGAAGTTCTTCGCTGTAATCGAACACCAGCTTGACCGGCTTGCCGCCCGCCGCCTTGGACAAATAGTAAGCGATCGGCACGTCGATCAACGACGCCTTGGCGCCAAAGTCGCCACCGACGTGGACGATGTGAATCTTGATCTTCTCCTGCGCCACGCCGAAGTCTTCCGACATTTGCTCGCGCAAGCCCCATGGCCCCTTGTTCGAAGGCCAGACTTCAACGCGCCCATCGGCGTGAACCTGCACGGTGCAGGCGCAGGGCTCGAGATAGCCGTGATGCGACAGCGGCGTGCGAAAAGTATGCTCGAAAATGCGCGCCGCCTTGGCGAAGCCGGCGTCGACATCGCCGTTCTTCCACTGCACGTAGGATTGTAAATTATGACCGGACATTCCTTCCGGCAGCTTCGCGGCATTTCTGTATTTGCCGCGATCCTCATGAATCAGCGGCGCGCTCGGCTTGAGCGCTTCCACCGGATCGTCGACGTACGGTAGCGCTTCATACTCAACGTCAATTAGACCGATCGCTTCCTCGGCAATCGCTTCGCTATCCGCCGCCACTGCGGCCACGGCGTCACCGCCCATGCGCACCTTGTCGTAAGCGAGCACGGGCTGATCTTTAACTCGCGTGCCGACAAAAATATCTTTCACATCCGCGCCGGTAAGGACAGCGTGAACGCCCTTCAACGCCTTGGCCTTGGACGTGTCGATTTTAACGATGCGCGCATGCGCCATCGACGCGCGCAACACTTTAGCCCACAGCAAACCTTCAAAGGGCAAATCCGCCGCGTATTTGGTTTGACCAGTTACTTTGCCGTATCCCTCAACTCGCGGTAGCGTTTTACCAATGATGCGATATGCCACAATGACCTCCTCCTGATTTCATTTTGGATTTTTGATTTTGGATTTTAGATTGTCGGAATAAGAATCGGAAACTCCCATCGACGAAAATACTGCATGCGTCTTTTTCCCCGAATCCAAAATCCAAAATCCAAAATCAAAAATCCAAAATTATTTTCTGACCTCATTCGCCCGGGCCAGCAGTTCGTACGGAACTGTAAAACCGATTCGTTTTGCCGCCGGAAGGCTAATGATGAATTCAAATCTCATCGCCTGCTGTACTGGCAAATCAGCCGGCTTGGCACCTTTCAAGATCTTGTCTACGTATTGAGCGGCTTTGCGGTACAGATCATCGTAGTCCGCCCCGTAGGACATGAGGCCGCCCTCATCGACAAACTCCTTGTTTGGGTAAATAGCAGGGAACCGGTATTTGACGGCAAGCTCGACGATCCGCTTTCTCTCGCCGTAAAAGCGGCGATTGGACACTGTCAAAATCGCGCCCACATGCTTTTGCTTTGCGGTTTTAAAGGCGTTCTCTAAACCTTTGGCGTCGGCTTGAGTCTCGATCTCCTCCAATTTTAGCTTCAGTACCGGAGCTGCTGCCCTGAGCGCTTTCAGTTGGAGTTCTTGTATCGTGGCTCCCGGCTGCCGCAGAAGCCCAACTCGCGTGAGCTTGGGGACGGCGTCCTTGAGTATCTCAAACCGTTTGGTATTTAGCTCGGTCCCTAAACTCGAGAACCCGGTGAGATTGCCTCCCGGACGCGCCAGACTGGCAACCAGACCTTGACTCACAGGGTCCGCAGCGCTCGTCATGACGATGGGGATGTTACTAGTTACTTTCTTCGCCGCTGACGCCGCTCCTGTCCCTGTGACCACAATTAGATCAACCTTAAGACGAACCAAGTCCGCCGCAAGCTCTGACGTACGCTCAGCGCCTTTATTCTCGCTAAACCGGTACTCGATGGTGAGATTCTTTCCCTCAATCCAGCCAAGCTTGCTTAGCTCCTGCCGGAACGCCTCCAAGAGACCCGCGCTACCGGAAGCAGTGCTATTATCCAGGAAACCTATGCGAAAGATTTTCCCTGCCTGCTGGGCGTCGACCCTCGCCCCGCACATCGTGAGCGCGACAACGATTGCAAAACGCCCCGCCCATTTTAGATTTTTGATTTTGGATTTTAGATTGCCCGATCGGAAATCCCGGGCTCGAACTGCAAAGAATTCGCTCATGTCTATCTCCCCTAATCCAAACTAAATTGGCTCAAGTTAAGCCCAACCTTTCGCGGAGAAGCTCACGGGTGCTTTTCATGGCTAACACTGCTCTCTGCGATTCTTCTCTTGTCGCTTCTTCACCGGGATAACGGAACGCCACGGCATAGGGCAAAAGCTCACGCACATTCGGACGAATGACCTCGAGCAGAGGATCGACTGTCAGAGCGATATTGAGAAGCTCCACGAGGTCATGGGTTTTGGGAAAGCCTTTTCCGTGCTGCACCAGAAAAGCTTTGAGGTATTTCTCCACACACTGCTGAGCGCTAAAGCAGACGTTGTCTGGAACCGGATCTCTACGTTTCCGAGCGAGCGTCAGGGCTGCTCGATAGTCCTCTTCCGCTTTATAAATCCATGGGCGGATATCAGGTTTCCGAGCCATACAACATCTGACCCTTTTCGAAAACTTCTTCAAGGAACGGGTCGAAGCCGCTACGTCGGTGCCGCACCTCGCCA
>JAERMN010000546.1 GCA_016844625.1 Deltaproteobacteria bacterium | reverse complement strand
TTCGGAAAAGAATCGAGCTGCCGCTCCTGGCCCTTGGTGAAGTCAAACTCGATGATGCCGTGCCCGTTGGTGGAGTAGGCGAACTTTACGCCAAGAATTTCGGCGTAATCTTTGGCTTGTTGCAGACCGTCGCCGGGAAGCTTGTAGGCCGCCTTTGCTTCGACCACTGCCAGCATGAAGTCTCTGGCATAGCGCAAAAGATAGTCGGCTCGTTTCGCGGGCCGGCGACGAGCTTTAGTCCCGACGACGAGAATCCGCCCATCGGTAAAACTCTTTTGCTCACTAATCTGGTCGTCGTTCCAGCCAGCGGCGTAGAGTTTCGGCAGGACGTATTTTCTACAGGTGTCGGCTTCGGTGATCACGGCAAATCGGCAATGAGACCGTAACGGAATTTTTGCCGATTCTATGCGATATGGTTAACCCAGAGCAAGGACAGCTCGGTGACCAGAAATCGGGCCGATGTCAGCTTACTAAAGCAGATGAGATGTTGAGGAAATAAAAAAGCCGAAAACTTTTGGCCTTCGGCTTTTGAACAAATCCAACTTCTTGTGGAATTGCGCGGGCTACTGCCCCGCCCGCCGCGCCGCGATCACTTCCAACATCTTCTCATCGCTGGTGTATTTGAAATCCCAAGTCTTGCGCGCTTTGGCGGCTTCTTGCTCGGCGCCCTCGAGCAGTTCAACATCGGCTTTGGTGACCACCGATGCGCCTTTTTTCTTAAGCATCTCCATCAGCGCTTCGATCTTCGCTTCCATCTCTCCGGCCGAGCCACCTTCTTTTGTGGCGAGATACGCGTTGACAACCTTCATGCCGCGCTCGGCGTCTTGTTTGGCGACGCCGACGAGGCCGACGCTGGCATTGCGCGACCAGCCGGCGACGAAGATGCCGTCAAGCGCTTTCTTGGTCTCGGGATCGTAGGGCTGATAGGCGGCAGGATTCGGATCGCCGGGCAGCTTTTCCGGATTGGTCACGAAGGCGCCCCGAGAGAACGGCAGACCGAGTGACGCATCGACCTGATCGCCAATAGCGTAAATCACGCAGTCGACTTCAATCCGCCGCGTCCTGCCGGTGCCCTTGGCGACGGTCTTGCCATCTTGGAGAATCATTTCATTCTCTTCAGCTTCTAAGGCCGCGACCCGGCCTTGTTCGTTGGCAATGACTTTAGTCGGCGAGCAGAGATAGCGGAAAGTGAGCCGGCGGCCTTCCAACGGCTCGCCCTGCCGCACCATTTTCTGCGTGATCGCGCCGACATCTTGTCCAACGGCGGTCAGTTGCGCGCCGATGCGATCGATCTCCTGTTTCATATCGGCGTTGTCGAGATACATGTCGATATATTCGAACTCGCTGTCGTCGTAGGCCTTTTCGAGCGGACCGCGGCGCGCCACCACGACCACCTGGTCGATTTTTTTCAGATTGAGCAGCCAGTTGGCGATATCGACCATAACGTTGCCCATGCCGATGATCGCCACACGTCGGCCGATCTCAAAATGCCGCTCGCTGAACGGCGGCAAAGAATTATAATGATAGACGACGTCTTTAGCGTGGTAGACGCCGATGCTGTCTTCGCCTTCGATGCCCAGTTTCTTCGTGCCCTGCGCTCCCGCCGTCACGACCACCGCGCCAAAGCCCATCGCTTGAAGGTCTTTGAGTGACAGCGGTTGATTTAGTCCCACGGTTACATGGCCTAAGTAAAAAGCTCTGGGGTCGGCGAGAATGCGTTTGAACTGTTTGCGCAGTCCGGTTTTCATCTTTTCTTTGTCGACGAAGATGCCATACTCCGCTAATCCGCCGGGCTTGATATCGCGGTTGATCAGGACCACTCGATGACCGGCTTCGGTCAATTTGCGCGTGGCGTAGATGCCCGCCGGACCGGCGCCGACCACCGCGACTAAATGTTGCTTCGACATTTCCCTACCTCAAACGAATAATGTATTTCTCTCGCCGTTGAGAGAGTTATGGAAGATTGAAAATCGAGAAGCAAAGGGCGATAAGCGATTTACTGGAGTTCCCTCTTGCCTTCGTATTCTAACTCGGTACCGCGGGAATCTTTGTGCGTGAACGAAACCATCTCCCAAGTGCCGTCCTCAAGCGGACCCTTGAGAATATAGGAGTTCTCGTCGTTTCCTAGCACACGGAAATAGCATGCCTGCTCGCCGTACCAACGATCCACGCAGGATTCCACCTGAATGGTTCGCGTTCCGAGCATAAATCGGGTCGGGCTCTCATGGCCTTTGGAGTCGGAGTATGATTCAACTTTTACTTTCATAGGCGACTCGCTTTCCCGAAAATTTGGAACGAGTTAATATAACGCAAATTTTTTTTGATTTAAAGGAGCCTTATGGATACGATCGAGCAGCTGAAAAGAGACGTCATCGGCGCCAGCCGGATTTTATCGCAACAGAAACTGGTCGAGGGATTCGGCCACGTCAGCGCACGCATTGCCGACAGCGACCGCTTCATCATCACGCCAAGAATCAGCCTAGCCCTGGTGCAGGAAAGCGAACTCTTGATAATGAATGCCAATGGCGAGGTAGCGGAAGGAAAGCACGCTGCGCCGATCGAAGCTTTGCTACACGCTGCAATCATGAAAGCTAAGCCGAGAGTAAACGCGATCACGCGCATTCACGCCCGCGTCGCCAATATCTTCTCTGTGACCGAGCGGAAACTCGAACCGGTGCATAGCCATGGCAGCTTCTTCGCCGGCGGAGTGCCTGTCTACGCGAAGCCAGACTTGATTTTGACCGCCAAACTCGGCTCCGAAGTAGCGCAAGTTCTCGACGACAAACCGGCAGTATTGCTCAGAGGCAATGGCCAAGTCACGGTTGGCAGGACAATTCCCGAAGCGGTGATGATGGCTATCTATTTAGAAGAGGCTGCGCAAATCCTATTCGGCGCCCTACAGATCGGTACGCCGATCCCGCTCACAATGGACGAATCGAAACAACGTCAAGTCGAGGCGTTGACGCCGGCGGACATGGAGCGGGCCTGGAATTTCTTCAAGTCCAAGATCGCCAATGATTAAGTGATCGAACCGCAAAC
>JAERMN010000103.1 GCA_016844625.1 Deltaproteobacteria bacterium | reverse complement strand
GAATCTAGTTTGTAAAACCGCGCCACGTTGTCGTGCATCATCTTCTGTTTGATGCCGTCGGAAATATCTTTGCGCGCGCGCATGCCTTTGACCGTGTGCGGCCAGTCGCCGTCCCAGTGCGGATAGTCAGAGGAATAGAGAATAGTATCTTCCAAACCCCAGCGCATGGCGTCAGGAATCGTTTTCTCTTCGCACTCCACGCCGAAATAAATCCGCCCGCTCTTGACATACTCACTCGGGAGTTTGGTCAGATACGGTGCTTCGACGGCGCCGCGCTTTTCCACTTCCTCGTCGAGCCGGTCCATCATGTACGGCACCCAGCCAATGCCGGATTCTAGATAAGCGATGCTCAATTTCGGAAAGCGCTCGAACAGGCCGCCGACGATGGTCGCGATCAGCGCCATCATTTGTTCCGCCGGATGATCGATGGTGTGCGCCGAAAGAAACTTGCGAAAGCGCTGGCCGCCGAGCGAATCCGCCGACGTGCCGGTGTGAAAGCCGATGCCAACGCCAACCTGCTGCGCCGCGGCGTAAATCGGATCGTAAAAGCCATCGCCAAAGTCGGGCATCTGCGGCAGGTAAGTCGGCAGCACTCCAGCCAGCGCGCCGCGTTCTTTCACCGCGCGCCTAAGCTCTTCGGCCGCCGCGCTTGGGTCCTGCGGCGCCAACAACGCGACGAACTTCAGTCGCGATGCGTCCTTTTTACAGAAATGAAACAGCCAATCATTGTAAGCGCGCGTGATCCCGGTCGCATAATCTTTCTCGTGCAGTGCGCTCACGTGCAAACCAGCCGTCGGATAGAGCACCATCACGTCGATGCCGTCCTCGTCCATGGCGGCCAGTTGATCTTCCGGTCCTTCCGGCTTTTGCCCCAACTTGCCATGCAGGTCGCGGTCCCACTCATCGTTGGGAAACAAATTGCGCCGCTGCCAGCGCGGCTCCAAGAACTCACGCAATCCGGACATCGACTCGCGCACATGCCCATCGGCATCGATCACTGTGTAATTAGCCATCTGGTCCTCCTTTCGCGCTCCTTGCGCGTGTAGAGGGGCAGGTTTCAAACGCCCCTACCGCTATTCTCTACCTGTCTGCCAAATAATTCTGCCAAACATGCTGCGGCCTAAATCCCAACACGCGCCGCGCCTTGGCGGAGTCGACGCAGCTCCAATGGGTACCGGAAACTTTTCTGATCTTAGCGCCCTTGGGCAAATACTCTTTCATGAGCGCGAGCGTCGGTTGGATCATGCAGTTGAGGGGCGCCGAGGCGATGAAAACTTCGTGTCCGGTAAATTTCGCTTCCAGCGCTAGCCGGCAAGTCGCCGCCGCGTCGCGCGCGTCGATGTAAGTCCAGAAACCGCTCGCCCGCGTCTGTGGACTGCGCCAGCGCTCGCGAAAACTCTCATAGGACAGATCGAAGTTCACGCCGGGAAAGCGCAGGCTGCTCACCGTCATCTGCTGGTGCACCGAAACGATCGAGTCGGCGATCTGCTCGCCGAGAACTTTGGACAAGCCGTAAGAATCCTGCGGCTTCGACGGATGATCTTCGTCCAACGGCAAATAATCCGGCGCCCACAGTTTATGCGCGTAGATAAAACCAAACGCCGCCGTGCTCGACGCCATGACGATTTTCTTCACACCCATGTCGGCGGCGGCGCGCAGCACGTTGTAACTCGCCGACACATTGTTGCTCAGCGTTTCTGCGTCCGGCGCCAGATTAGGCGCTTGATAAGCGCCGAGATGAATAATGCCGTAGGCATCGCGCAGCGCCTCGAAGAGATCGCCGGAGTGACACAGATCGACCAGCCAGCTCATGCATAACTTTTCCCGCGGCGCGACGCGGTCGAGACTGAGCACCTGATAGCGGTGCGCCAGCAAATCCCTAATCACAAACTGCCCCAATCGCCCGCTACCACCGGTAACAACAACTTTTTTCATCCGTCGAGAATCTCCGGTGGTAATTTCTTGCCCTCGCGCAATTAAGTTAGGAGTAAATAGTAAGGGGTTAGGGGAGTGGACTCCTGATCGACTTCTGACATCTGAGTTCTGACTTCTGCCTTCTAACCGGCTACCGCTTCGGAATCAAAATTTCTTTCAGCCGCGCGATCAGCGTCGGATTCAACTCATACAAGTTTGCGAAGGTCTTCGCCGTCGTCGGGCCATCGATGGGCGCGACTTCCAACTGTGATTTATCCGCCTCCGCGATCAGTTCGCGATCTTTGAAGGTTCTCACGAATGCTTGTTGCAAAATCTGCAAGCGGTCCGGCGGTGTCCCCGGCGCGACGGAAAACGGAAACTGATAGACGTGGACGTTATCGGCCACACGCAGCAGCGTTTTGGCTTCTTCAGTCTTGGCGTAATTGATTGCCAGCGGAATTTTTTTCAAGTCGGGATGAGACTTGAACGTCGCCTGCAAGACCACGGTGATTTTCCCCGTCTCCATCTGGCTACGCCAGGAAACCTTCGTCGCCTGCCACGACGCGCACAATCCATCGGCCTCACCGCTCTCGACCGCCATGCGCGCCTCGGCGCCGCCCTTGTAACCTTCGACCATTTCCAACGGCAGATTGAGCGCCGCTTTCAAAAGTTTCGGCACATCGGATAGGCTCGTGCCCGGGCCGATGGAGGCGATCTTCAGCGGCCGTTTGGCGTTGATCCAGTCGTCCATGGTTTTGATGCCGCTCTGACTGTTGAAATGACAGGCGGTATCGTAGGGACCGGGGATGCCGATCCAGCCGACTTTGCGACCGTCGAATTTGATCGCGTCGTTGCCCATGATGTGTTGGAGAATCAGCGGCGACGCCCAGGCGGCGACGGTAAGTCCATCGGGTTTGACACGATTGTAAAGATGATTCGCCGCGATGATGCCGCCGGCGCCGGTCATGTTCTCGACGATGCGCGTCGGATTACCCGGCAGATACTTACTGATATGGCGCGCCAGCAGTCGGGTGTACTGGTCATAGGTCCCGCCCGGCGAGTAGCCGACGATAAAAGTCAGCGTCTTGTCCTTGAAAGTATCTTGCCCGAACAGCGGCGCCGCGAAACCGCCGCCGATCAATGCAATAAAGCCAATGAAAAAACCTCGAGTCTTATCAGTCATATTGCCCCCAATAATTCACTCGCTCGCCCGAACCTACTACAACTCTAAGCCGCGTTCCAACACCATCAGCCAAGCGGCCTTAAAGCTTTTCTTTCCTCGGCTCTGCGCAAATAAACGGGGCATTTCGCCTGCGGGGTATTAACCCCGCAGGCGACCAAAGGGGATGCTCGCCCCCTTTGGATTCCCCATTTGATGGTGCCCGCAGGAAGCTGCGGGGAATATTAGATTTAATCTTTCCGATGACTGGCGCACCGGTTGCACGCTAGTCGCCTTGAGGCACCACGTCAAGGCATGACGATCGCTGGAACCTCGCTGGCGCGTATCTAAATTGCCGCTTCCCAGCTCTGGTGAATCGAGACAGGGACGTGATACAAGGCGGGCAAGCGCTCAAACGATTTCCTTGGAATAAAACAATTTCTGTAGGAGGAATTAAGCCATGGCTAACCTCACCGCCCTCACCGCTATTGACGCCGACGGGCATGTCATCGAACACGAAAGCGATATCCGTAAATATTTGCCGGCGCCTTGGAATAAGCGCTCGACGGCGCTGCGTCCGGGCGACCAGCCGTGGGACAATTATATGTTCGATCACTTTGTCACCGAGCGCACGTGGAGCAAGCTTTCGGCGCGCGAACAGGTCAAGCGCTGGGACGACATCTTGGACGAACATAATATGGAATACGCCGTCTGTTTTCCCACCGGTTCCGGCAGCATCGTCCGGCTGCAAGAACAGAAATTTCAAATCGCCGTGGCGCGCGCCTGCAACGATCAGTTCGCCGCCGAATATAACGCGCACTCCAAGCGCGTCAAATGCGTCGGCGTTTTGCCGATGCGCTCGCCGCAGGCAGCTGCGGAAGAATTGGAACGCGCCGTCAAAGAGCGAGGACTTATCGGCTTCGAGATTTTGCCAGTCGGCTTGCCGCTGGCGCTCGGCGACACTTTCTACGATCCGGTTTATGCCGCCGCGGAAAGATGCGGCGCCGTGCTCGGCATCCATGGCACGCGCAGCTGGTCGCGCGAGCTCGGCGCGGAAGGATTGGGAACCTTCGCCGAAGTTCACGCCTATGCATTTACCGCCGGCATCTTGTTGCAGTTTACCAGCATGATCTGCCAAGGCGTGCCCGTGCGTTTCCCAAAACTGCGCTTGGCGTTTTTGGAAATCGGCGCGACCTGGTTGCCGTACTATCTCGACCGTCTCGACGAGCACTGGGAAAAGCGTGCGGAGATCGAAATGCCGTTGCTCAAAGAAAAACCCAGCGAGTTAGTGCGCAAATCAGAAGTTTATTTCAGCATCGAGTCCGGCGAGTCGCAATTGCCTGCGGCCATCGACTATGTCGGCGCCGATCATTTTCTCTACGCCTCCGACATTCCCCATTGGGATTGCGAATTTCCTGGCAATCTTGAACATCTGCGCAACCATGCGGCGTTGCCTGCGGACGTCAAAGAAAAGATTCTTTACAGTAATGCTAAGCGGCTTTTTAACTTGTAAACGAGAAAGAAAGCTTTCACCACGAAGGTCACGAAGGGTTCGGATGACTAAAACTCCGAACTTCGTGCCCTTCGTGGTGAACAAAAATCTTCACACTTACCGGCGAACAACGAAACTTGAGAAGGAAAAACCATGAACCCGACTAATTCCACGACACCACTCAATGATCCGATGATCCCCGTGCCGATTCCGGAACAGGTTCCGGCGAAGGAAGGACTCGCCGAACTTCCCGGCACGCGTCTTTGGTATTGGGATACCGACAGCGACGGCACGCCGGTGGTGTTTCTCCATCCGGCGACGGGCAGCGCGCTAATCTGGTTGTACCAGCAGCCGGTGTTCGCCAAAGCTGGCTATCGTGTCATCGCTTACTCGCGGCGCAACCATTACGGCTCCGACATGGCGACGGAAGAAAATCCCGGCATCGGCTCGGAAGATCTGCACAACCTGATGGATTTTCTCGGTGTGAAAAAATTTCATGCGGTGGCCTCCGCCGCCGGCGGCAGTGTCGCCACAGATTACGCATTCTCGCACCCGGAACGGCTCCTGAGCCTGACGGTGTGCAGCAACAATCTAGCCGCGAAAGACGGCTACATCGCCGATATCGCCGCCAAGATCAGACCGAAAGAAGAGGAAGACTTGCCGCGCTGGTTTTGGGAACTGAGCCCGTCTTATCGCGCGGCCAATCCTGAAGGCACGGAAAATTGGATCGAGCTCAACCGCCGATCCATACCGAAAAAAGGCCCGCGGCAAAAAGTCGCCAACGTCGTCACTCCGGCTAAGTTGGATACGTTAAGAGTGCCGACCTTGTTGATGAGCGGCCCCGCCGATCACTCGACGCCACCCTCGATTACGCGCATGCTCGCGCGCCACATCCCCGACAACGAAGTCGTCATTATTGAAGAGGCCGGCCACTCCTCCTATTGGGAGCGCCCCGAGGCGTTTAACCGTGCGGTTCTCGACTTCATCGGCAGGCACTCGAAATAGCGGAAGCGCTCTCCGAATGGAGCGACAAGCTATGTCTCGTAATCACACACTGTCTTGATACTAGACACGCCCCCGTCACCGGCTATTGACCGAACACAGAGAGTGCCGACAAGGATTTCATCGTCGTCGAAGGCTCGATGACCGGCATTGGCAGGAGGGTCAGAAAAACACGACTTCATCCACTCTCTGCGAAATTCGTGTTTTCGGAATTGCGCAACAATGATCAGTCTCGATTCCTTGCGCGCTACTGTCAGAAAGAAACGAGGTAAAGGCCTATGAAGTTTTCCGCCAGCGTAGTATGGAGCTGTGCATTTCTCCTTTGCGCCGGTTTGGGTTCCGTGCAGGCAGGCGAAGCCAAGCCGGCGTGGGAGACGGAGTGGCACGAAACCGTCGAGGCAGCAAAAAAAGAAGGGCAGATCATGATCTACCACACCCGCGGCCCCTTCGATAAGGTCTTCGCTGATTTCAATAAGCGCTACCCCGGGATCAAACTCGTGTCGGTCACGGGACGGGGGGGGGATCTGATCTCAAGGATGATGGGCGAGAGGAGAGCGGGAAAGTACCTCGCTGACATTTACCTGGGCTCGACAGGCACTCCCCAGGACGTTCTCTACCCGGCGAAAGCTCTCGAGCCGGTCCAGCCGATTTTGCTCTTGCCCGAGGTCAGAGACCAGTCAAACTGGTTCGGTAGACGCCATCACTACGGCGATCCCGAGAGCAAATACATCTTCGTTTTCGAAGGGGTGGTTCGCTCGGATATGGCTCACAACACCACCCTCGTGGACGCGAAAGAGTTCACTTCCTATTGGGATCTCGTTAAGCCCAAGTGGAAGGGAAAAATTGCCGCCATGGATCCCAAGCTTCCCGGCTTCCCCGTCGGATTTCTGCAGTTCGCATACTACCATCCGGATCTGGGCGCCAAATTCTTAAGACAGCTCTTCGGTGAGATGGATATCACTCTGTCGCGCGATGGCCGCCAGCTGGTGGACTGGCTCGCCGTGGGAAAATTCGCCATCGCCATCGCGCCATCGGCCAGCGATATCCAAGCGGGCATGAAACCGGGCCTGCCTTTGGCCCGCTTCGAGCCGCGCGCGTTCAAGGAAGGCATCTACATGCGCGCCACTCAGGGATCGCTTAGCATCTTGAACCGCCTTCCCCATCCCCAAGCAACGAAATTATTCGTCAACTGGCTGCTCTCCCGGGAAGGCCAGACTCATTATCAAAATCATTTTATGCGCATAGATCCCGTCTTCAGTTTGCGCGACGATATTCCGGTAGATCCTGCCGTCGAACCTTACAGGCCCAAACCAGGCGACAAATTCATGCCCGTGTATCGCGCCGAATTCAGAGAACTCCAAGGCGCGTACAAAATAATCGACGAGGCTGGGAAGCGATAGCCGGCCGAGAAAAAAAGGACGCGCAGCGCGTCCTCGACAACGAAGTCGTGATCGTCGTCGAAGCTGGGCATGCGTCCTATTGGGGGCGCCCCGAGTTCATCAATCGCACCGTCCTGGATTTCATCGGCCGGCATGCGAAAGTGAAAATTTCTCTCGCGATGAGACAACGCATTGTGGATCAGAGAAAGTCTTACCATCACAACTTTTTTATAATGCAAGGCGTGGCTTCATCACCGACATTCACTCAACGCCAAATAGCGTTCGCGCGTTGTCGCTGAATAATTTTTGCCGCAGTTCGAGGCGGCGTTCCGCATCCGCTCGTCGATGATTCCCCTGCAAGCAAAGCCACGCAAGAGCATTAAACGTAGCCGTCGGCGCTGCGCTAAACATTGACGGCGCGGCATAAAACTTCACGACTATGCGGGAAGATCAGCGACCGGAACTCCAGCGTCAATCGCTGCGCACTTCTTCTCTTCGGCGGCGGATTTCTGCTTTGCCAGCTCGAGCACTTCGGCAGCGCGCAGGCGTGGAATGAAGCACACGCCGGTGTCGTCGGCGAGCACGATATCGCCTGGAGCGACGCGAATACCCGCAACCTCAATCTCGCCGTTGATCTCCACGGTTTCGATGCGCCACTTACCGGTGACGGGCGTGACCTCGGTGGCCCACACCGGATAGCCGACCCGGCGCGAGTGGGCGAGGTCGCGCACCCCGCCGAAAACGATTGCGCCGGCCTCGCCCTGGCGTTGGCCGGTTTGCGCGGAAATACCGCCCATATTTGAAATACCGGGCACCCCATCGATAACCACCACGTCGCCGGGGCGGGCCAAGTTGTGGGCTTCAAACTCGGCCATCTTGTTCACATGCCGGCGCGCACTCTCGTAGACATGCTCGCGTTGGACGATGTTGCGGACCGTGAGCGCCGTTCCAACGACGCACGAGCCTGCAAGAGTCGGCCTCAGCACCGAAGCGCCGACGACGCCGGGAATCCCAAGCTCGTCCATCACGTCGGACACAATGCCGCTGGCGTCGCCAAGCGCCCGAAAGCCCTCGATGATTCCGTCCGCCGGCCGCGGCGTTTCCAACATCCGAATACGCTCGCGCGCGATCTTACCCGTCAGTTTGTTCTCAGCCATCGTCCGCCTCCCTCGATACCTGAAGATTTGGTTCTTCAGGCTTCCGTGTGGATAACCTGGCACTATCACCTTGATTTCATTCACCACGAATACCACGAAGGACGCGAAGGGTTCGGACGATCAAAATTCCGAACTTCGTGCTCTTCGTGTCCTTCGTGGTGAATACTCTTCCACATTTTAAAATATCTTTGGTTACATGTGAGCGGAGCACGCTCAGTTATCCCGCGCTATAATCCGAACAGCATGCGCGAGTTGTCGCGGAAAATTTTCTGCCGGACTTCAGCCGTCACGCTCTGCGCGCACTCGTCGATGATCTTTTGCGAATCGGGCCAGGTGCTCGCCGGATGCGGATAGTCTGAACCGAACATCACTTTGTCGACGTCGAGCACACTGCCGACCCTTTTCACGCCGAGCGGATCGTCGACGAAGCTGAGCCAGATTTGCCGGTGAAAGTATTCGCTCGGCAGCAACTTCGGCAACACGATCGGACCATCGCCGGTGAGCCGGCGGCCGTCGCGCGAATGTCGAGGCCTTGAATCATGCTTGGCACCCAAGCCAGTCCCGCCTCGGCCATGACGATCCGAAGCCGCGGATGGCGATCGAGCACGCCGGTGAAAATCAGACCGGTTATCGGTTCGAGCAACTGCATACCCGGCGGTTCTTGGGCGTAACGCGACGCCACCGTTACGACAAGATTGGCCGCGCCCCAATTCTCTTCGTCCAACCGAGTCTTCTTCACTAACACTGCTGAAAACCAATTGGTATGTTCACGTCCTCAGCCAGTGACCAGAACGGCTCCCACGCAGCATCATACACGGGCGGGTTGGCGCGCGACGCGAGTAAGTTAACATGACGCAGCCCGCCGCGTTTGGCGAGTCGCTCAAGCTCGTCGCGCGCGGCGGGCGGATCGTCTGGCGTTTCATCGTCACTCTTGGTTCCAATTAGGCTAACAGCCGATTACTCCACGCGGAAAGAAATGTCCAGCTCAGTATGATAAGCGTGTCGACAATGAACAGAAAAGCGCAGACCAAATTGACAATAAACGAAGCCACTTCGCGGGCGGGGTGTTAAACCCCGCCCGCGACCAAAGGGGATGCTCTCCCCCTTTGGATTCCCCATTTAAAGGTTTCACGCTGCGAGCAGCGTGGTCAACGGTAAATTGCGCTTTACGATCAATATGACGAGGTTCGATGTCGAAGCGACTCTGACGATCAGCGTTTCTTGAAAAGCCTATCGATAAAGCCTTCGCGCACGAGCCGGTCGATGATGGAGTTGTCAGCGACACTCTCGACGGCGATCGGTTTTTTGCCCATGAAATCGACGATCGGCGCGATCGCTTCGGCTTCCACCCGCGGCACTCGCTCTAAAAACTTGACCGAATCGTTGTAAAGCTCTTCGATCAAGCGCGCATCTTTGAGCCGGGTGTATTTGTGAATGACCTTCAAGGACCTTTCTTTCTGCTCGTGAGCCGCCGCCACGCCTTCAAGATACGCCCGCGCAAACGCTTCCACCGTCTCCGGCGCGCGACGCTGAAAGTCTCGTGTCACCGCAATCACCACGTTGGAGTAAAGGAAGTCCATCTCGGATAGGTCCACGAGCATGCGCATCGGCGCATTGACGCGCAGCGCGGAGATCACCGCGCCGGCGATTTGCTTGTGCACAAACGCGGCGGCGATCTCCGTCGTGCCGCCGAACTGGCGCACATTGACCGCGCCTTCGAGACCCTTTTTGCGCAGAAGAATGCGCGTCATGTTATCGGTCACCGCGCCAAAGCGCGAAACGCCGAGAGTCTTGCCGCGCAGCTCTTCGACGCGCGTGATCTCCGGCTGCACCCAGAGCCGATAATAGGGGCGATTTACCAAGCTCATTACCGACACCAGCGGCGCGCCAGCCAGCACCGCTGCGACAACCGCATTGGTCGCAGCAAACCCGCCCTGCAGGTCGCCGCCGATGAGCGCCTGGACGACCACCGGTCCGGAAGAAATAAAAATGAGATCGGTATGGAGTCCGTATTTATCGAACGCGCCGATCTCCTTCGCCATCCATAATCCCGTTCCCGCCGGGCCGACGGTCGAATAGCCAAGAGTAAATTTTCTCACCTCGGCGCCGTAGCCGGCAGCGGTGAGAAACGACCAAAACAGGGCGCTCACAAGCACTCGCGCTAGGTGTTTTCCAGTGTATGTCATATTATCCGCCGACCTCGCCAATGGTTCTAATTCCATTTACTCGACACTTACCAGATAAACAACGACCCAACGAAGATAAGCTCGCACGCGCCGGTGTCGGTGCGGGTGGAAGAATAAAACCACTTGAATTGATTGAACCGTTTGTGATTTGTTGCCGACGTGAGTAGGACGTGCCGGGTTGGGTGCGAAAACTTAGTTAACAGTCAGTGCGGCCAGCTTCAGTCGGGGAGGTTCCGTGAAAAGAACGAAGCGCTCTATCGTTACCGTGCTCTTTCTCCAATCGCTTTTCAGCTGGACGGCCAACGCCGCCGCAGCCGAAAAAGCATCCTGGCAAGTAGACTGGGAAAAAACGGTTCAGGCCGCCAAGCAAGAAGCCCAGATCGTCATCTACGCTGCTCTCGGCCCGTATCACCCGCAGATCTTCAGTGAGTTTCAGAAGGATTATCCCGAAATCAAAGCTACGATCATCCACGGCAATAGCAGTCGGATATCGCCCCGGCTGCTCGCCGAGCGCCGCGCCGGCAAATATCTCGCCGATGTCTATCTCGGCGGCCCCACTTCGCTTTACAGCTTTTACCAGAACAAACTATTTGACCCGCTAACGCCGGTCCTCGTCCTTCCGGAAGTTGTCGACACTTCGCTGTGGTGGGATGGCAAGCAGTTGTATATCGACCCCGAGCGCAAACATATTTTCGTCAATGAAGGCAGCGTCTCCGGCTTCACCATCACCTACAACTCCCAGCTCGCCAAAGCCGTCGAGTTCAAGTCCTACTGGGATCTGTTGCAGCCGAAATGGAAAGGCAAGATCGTCAGCCTCGACGCGCGCGATCCCGGCTTTGGCGCCAGCGAGCTGCGCTATGTTTATTATCATCCGGAGCTGGGCGGCGAATTTATTCGCCGGCTCTTCGGCGAGATGGACGTCACGCTCAGCCGCGAACACCAGCAGGCGATGGACTGGATTGGCCTCGGCAAGTTTGCACTGTGCGCGTTTTGCCGCGACGGCTCGGCGACCAAAGCCAAGGCGCAGGGGCTTCCCGTCGATTACATCAATCACAGCGACCTGAAGGAAATGCCGCGACTGCGCGGCAGCGCCAGCGCCATCACGTTGGTTAATCGCGCGCCCCATGCAAACGCGGCCAAAGTGTTTATCAACTGGTATCTCTCCCGCCGCGGCCAGATTGTCTATCAGGAAAGCCACGGCGATCGCGACTCGCTGCGCGTCGATATACCCAAAGACAAAGTTCCCGCCGCCCAACGGCGCAGCGCCGGACGAAAATACTTTTTCGTCGACAGCCCCGAATATATGGATGTCAAACCAGCTGTGAAGATCATCGACGACGCCCTGGGGGCAAAAGGGCGGGCGCAATGAGAGAGATGGGTGGAGCCAGCGATTGCCGCTTGCGGTCGCAAGAGGAGATCATGAAAAGAATCTAGTCTCGAAGTCCAAAATACCGCTATTATCGATCGGACTAAACCCTCTTTGAATTGATCTCCGCATGTCCTTTGCACAGGAAATCTTTTGCGCTCGCTGCCAGAACCGCTTCGGGCTATTGGAGTTGCTGAACCTATGTCCTTGCGGTTCGCCGCTACTGGTTCGCTACGATATCACAAAAGCGAAATCGGCTTTCGCCAAATCTTCCCTCCCAGGTCGAGTTCGTTCTCTGTGGCGCTACCGCGAGCTTTTGCCGCTCCAAGACGACGCCAATCTCATCTCCTTGGGTGAAGGCTACACGCCGCTTTTGGACACGAAAAAACTCGGCGCTGAGCTTGGTTTGCGACAACTTTGGATCAAAGACGAAGGGCGAAACCCGACCGGCTCCTTCAAGGACAGGGGGCTTTCGCTGGCGATCTCTCGGGCGAAAGAGCTAGGCGTAAAAAAAGCCGCGATTCCATCGGCCGGTAACGCCGGCGGCTCGTTTGCCGCTTATGCGGCGCGCGCGGGCATAGAAGCCCATGTGTTCATGCCGCGCGATACGCCGATGGCCAACCAAATCGAAGTAGAGCAATACGGCGCCAAGCTCACGCTGGTCGACGGTCTCATTGATGATTGCGGCCGGATCATCGCCGAGAAAAAGACCGCCGAACGGTGGTTTGAAGTCTCCACGCTGAAAGAGCCCTATCGGGTCGAAGGCAAAAAAACCATGGGCTACGAGATCGCCGAACAATTAAATTGGCATCTCCCGGATATAATCATCTATCCCACCGGCGGCGGCACGGGACTGATCGGCATGTGGAAGGCGTTTGGCGAGCTTGAGGAATTGGGCTGGATCGGCAGTGCGCGCCCGCGCATGGTTTCGGTGCAAGCGAGCGGTTGCGCGCCCATCGTCAAAGCGTTTGACGAAAACAAGCCAAGCGCGGAACCATGGCAAGACGCGCAAACCGTCGCCTCCGGTTTGCGCGTGCCCCAGGCGGTTGGAGATTTCTTGATGCTAAAGGCGATCCGCGAGAGCCGAGGGACGGCATTGAGCGTAAGCGATGATGAGATGCTAACGGAAATTAAATCAGTCGGGAAAGCCGAAGGAATTTTTTTCTGCCCCGAAGGCGCGGCCTGCGTCGCCGCGCTGCGCCGTCTGGTTGCGAATCGTTGGATCGAACCGGACGATGAGGTGGTTATTTTCAAC
>JAERMN010000102.1 GCA_016844625.1 Deltaproteobacteria bacterium | reverse complement strand
TTCCGAAGTCTTCATCCACACCGAGATTATGAAAGCGCGCAAGGATGTGAACTGCGTCGTGCACTCCCATCCGCCCTACGCAACCGCGTTCGGCGCCTTGGGCCAAAAACTTCGCCCGATCAGCCATGAAGGAAATATTTTTTACGAAGGGCTGGCGACGTTCGACTACACGACCGCGTTAATCAGAACCCCGGAACTGGGCGTGGAAGTGGCGAAGAGCCTTGGCAAATGCCGCGGCGTGCTGATGAAAAATCACGGCTCGACGGTGGTTGGCGAGTCCATCGAAGTCGCGACGCTCTATGCGATTTTCTTAGAAAAAGCCGCGCGTATCCAGTTGATGGCCACCGCCTCCGGCGATCCCTCCTGGACCAACGACGCCGAAGCCGCGATCAAGTACGAGCAGATCTACACGCCGCACCGGCTGGACTCCATGTGGGAGTACTTCGTGCGCCGCGCCAAGAAGTTTCGCAAATCAAGTTAACGTTCCATAGCGAAAGCTAATCGAACCTCGCTTACGTTCTTTCAGACGCACTAAAGCCGCAACCCAGGGCTTGTCTCGGCTTACTTGCCGCCGGTCTTCTTATCCAGCTCGGCGACAAAGCGCATATCCATCATGTCCTCCGGCTTGATGTTTTTCGCTGCCGGATCTTTGTCCGCTATCTCGGCGAGCACTGCTTCCATGCCTTTACGGCTGACGTAGGGCGGGTACTCTAAGTATTCGCGAAACTGGTTATAGGTGTCTTCTTGTATCTCTGGGTCGCTCACTTTGAGCTGTTTCTGAATCATCCTGAGCGCCGCCGCTTTGTTGGTTTTGAACATCTGCACGCCCTCGGCATAGGCGCGCACCACGCGGCGCACAATATCTTCGTTGGCCTTGATGTAGGACCGGCTGGTGCCGACCGCAACGGAGACAAACTCCGGACCTTCTTTGGCGATGTTCATCAGCTCGACGAACCCGGACCGCTTGGCTCTCGCATTGGTCGGCGGAGACATGACGCCGGCGTCGATTTGGCCGGCCGCCAGGGCGGTGTAGATATTCGGCACTTCGAGCAAGGGCAAAAGCTGATAATCCGCCGGCTTCAATCCCGCCGAACCAAGCGCATAGAGCGACGACGTATGGGTCGACGAGCCTATCCGGGTGATACCGATCTTTTTGCCTCTGAGATCGGCGATCCGCTTGAAATCTGCTTTCGCCATCAGCGAGAAAACTTGCCGGTTAGTGGCGCCAGCAACCATGGCCAAGTTTGCTCCCTTCAGGTTTGCCTGCGCAGCGTTGGAACCGTCCATAAAAGAGAAGGCGATTTCACCGGCAAGAATCGCCTGGATGCCGCGCGAACTCGACGGAATGTGGATCAACTCCACGTCGAGACCGTTTTTCTTGAACAGCCCTTCCTGTTGCGCCATGAACATGCCGCTTTGCGCACCGGTGACAGCAGTCCAGTTGATCCGCACTGGCGTTTGCGCCCAACTAGAACCGCTAAGCCCCAACCAGACAGACAGTATTGCGAGACTAAGGATTTTGCGATTCATAACTTCTCCTTGCACTTAGCGCGCCCATAAAAAGGTAAGTCAAAGTACCAGTTCACGGTGCTAATTCAACCGTTTGGCATGACGCTGCAAGCGTGCTAGATAGGGCGCCATGAGCAAGAAAATTCATCTCACTTTGGCGGTCGGCGACTACGAAAGCATTCGCGCATTAAAAGAAGGCACGGTGAAGGCGGACGGCATCGAGCTTACCGTGATCACCGACATGACGTCGGACATTCGCCACTGGCGCATGCTGCGCAACCGCGAGTTCGACTGCGCCGAACTGTCGATGTCGAATTACCTGATGGCGAAATACATCGGCTTACCCTTCGTCGCGATTCCGGTTTTTCTGCACCGCCGTTTTCGCCACGGCTTTGTTTTTTTGAACACCAGCAAAGGCGTTACCAAACCGGCGGACCTGATCGGCCGCAAAGTCGGCCTGCGCAATTTTCAAGCGACCGCGAATTTATGGATTCGCGGCATCTTGGAACACGAACACGGCGTACCACATCGCAGTGTGAATTGGCTCAAGCAAGACGACGAGGAAGTCGACTGGACGCCGCCTGCGGATTTAAAAATCCAGCGCATTCCCGCGGGTAAAAGTATTGAAAAAATGTTGGTCGAAGGCGAGATCGACGCGCTGATTCACCCGGACATCATCCAGCCGATTCTTGAAAAGGACAAGCGCGTCACCCGGTTGTTTCCCAACTACCGTGATTTGGAAATGGAATACTTCAAGCGCACCGCTATTTTCCCGATCATGCATACCACCGCGATCAAGCAAGAGATCGTTGACAAATATCCTTGGGTGCCGATTAACTTGTATCAAGCCTTGGAAGCGTCGAAGCAGGCGGCGTACAAGCGCATGGAAAATCCGCGCATCGTGCCGCTCGCCTGGTTCCGCTCTTTCTGGGAAGAACAAGAAGAAGTGTTAGGCTCCGATCCTTGGGTTTACGGCCTCGGCGACGTCAATCGCAAGGCGCTCGATACCTTGATGCGGTATTCTCAAGAACAGGGACTGATCGGCAGAAAAATGGGACTCGACGAACTATTTATTAACACGGAGGCGCACTCGTAGTTATCGAGGCGGTGATCGCTTGCTTGAAACTACCGCGCGCCGCTTGCTCTCAAGAAATCGACATTCGCCCGGCCGTCGAAAATTTCTTGTCTGGACGTCTCGGCCTCGAGTTTTTCCAGATTGATCTTCACTATTGATTGACGTAGATTCTCGACACCTAAGGAATGTGCCGGAGTTACCCTGACGAAACTTCCGGCAAGGAGGGCCTATGTTTGGCAAGGGCGTTTTTCAAGAAGAAGAAAACTTGTTGCGCGATATTATTCGCAGCGTCGACAAGAGAATCGACTACTCGGCAAAAGAGGCCGAAGGGACAAGGTTTACTATTCATGTAAAACTCCGTAACCACGAAGGCGATGTGATGCTCGACCTTGTAGACCTCAAGGCAGCAAAGAACGACATGATCACGCGCCACCAGATTCGCCGAAAAATCAAAGCCCGTTGTGAGCACCTGGACAAGTCGCGATATGACGCCGATGTCCTCGGCCTAAAGTCGGCAAAGCTCTTACGCTTATCGCCGAAAATAGAGCCCATGGCATCGCGCGGTTTCGGCCGCGGCGGGCCGCGTAGGTAAATCCGATATTCGCCGATTAATTAACTTGTCGAACTTGAAGAGGTTTTTGCCAGAGGCGTTATGGGAAAAGCGCAACTGATCCGCCAAGCTTTAGCTCAGCATGGTCAGCTGATCATGCCTGGAGTTTATGACGCGCTCAGCGCAAAAATCGCCGCGCGCGCCGGCTTCGAGGTAATTTTCATTACCGGCTACAGCGTGTCGGCGACCCTATTGGGCGAACCGGACTTTGGTTTGCTGACGCAAACTGAAGTCGTCGGCGCCGCGCAGCGAATCTGCTCGGTGGTCGATACGCCGGTGATCGTCGATGCCGACACGGGTTACGGTAACGCGATTAACGTCATGCGTACGGTGCAGGATTTGATCCGAGCTGGCGCCGGCGGGATGTTTCTCGAAGATCAAGTTTGGCCCAAACGCTGCGGCCATATGAAGGGGAAACAAGTCATTCCCCTCGACGAGCAACTAAAAAAACTTTGCGCCGCGGTGGAAGCCAAGGGTGATAATGATTTTTTCATCGTCGCGCGCACTGACTCACGCCAAGCTTTGGGTCTCAGCGAAGCGATTAACCGCGGAGTTGCGTTCAAAGAGGCTGGGGTCGACGCGGTATTTATCGAGGCGCCAGAATCCAAACAAGAAATGAGAGAGATTTCCAAACAAGTGCCCGGTCCGTTGGTCGCTAATATGATCGAGCGAGGCGTAACGCCTTTGATGGGACCGAAAGAGTTGAAAGAACTTGGCTTCGATCTGGTCGTCTGGCCCTTGGCGCCGCTCTATTCCGTCGCTAAATCGCTAACCGATGTTTACACGACATTGCGCCGCGACGGATCGACGTTGGGGATTCTCGACCGGTTGATGGCCTTCGATGATTTTAATGGTATCGTTGGGCTAAACGAAAAGTATGCTCTCGACGCAAAATATAAGAGTTAACGGTTATTCAAACGCAGCGTAGAAAAATTTTACTCCAATCGTTACAATCGCATCGGCATTAGCACATAAAGATAATCATCAACGCCGTTTTTGCGAATCACGCTGGGGCTTAGTTCATCCTTAAGCTCAATATCAATCTCACCGTCGCCTGTGAGTACGCCTAAAACATCGATCATATAACGGGCGTTGAAACCGATCGATATCGCTTTTCCCTTATACTCTGCTTCAATATCTTCGACCGCCTCTCCTAAATCTGGGTTATTCGCCGAAATCGAAACCTTGCCGTCGGAAAATTCCATCCGAACGCCTTTATAACGCTCACTAGAGAGAATCGAAACTCGCCGCAGGGCCTGTAATAGCTCATTATGATCGAGTTTGGCGATGTTTAGGTTTCCTTTAGGAATTACCTTCGTGTAGTCCGGGAAGTCGCCGTCAATCAAACGCATGAAGAGCTCAACTTTATCCTTAATGACCAAAGCCATGTTCTCTTTGAAGCCCAGCGAGACAACACCCTCCTCGCCGCTCTCCAATAACTTCTTAAGCTCAGACAAACCCTTACGCGGCAGGATTACGCCCTTGGTTAATCCTAATGAGCCAATGTCTTTCTCTTCGAATGCGAGCCGATGACCATCGGTGGCCACCATTCTTACTCTTCCGCCATCATTTTGCTCGACGTACACGCCGTTTAAGCTATAACGAGTCTCATCGGTCGACACGGCGAAAATTGTCCGCTCGATCATTTGACGGATAGTCGAAGCCGGCATGCTCGACAATCCTTTGCTGTCGAACTTCGGAAATTGAGGAAATTCTTTGGCGTCCAAGCCAACGATTTTAAAAACCGACTTGCCGCTACGAATTTCCACCCAATCATTTTCCAACCGTTTTATTTGAACCTGATCATTAGGCACTTCGCGAACGATCTCGTAAAGCTTCTTGGCACTGACGGTAATCGTTCCTTCTTTAGCGACTTCACCCTCAACTTGCCCCCTCACCCCGACTTCTAAATCGGTCGCGGTGACGCGAATATCGCCTTTTTGCGCTTCGATTAGGACGTTAGCAAGAATCGGCATGGTATTACGCCGTTCCACTATACTCTGTGTCCAGTAAAGCGTTGCGAGAAGGTCTCCCCGCTTAGCTTTAAGTTCCATACTTCCTCCTAAGTCTTCTATCTCTTTCTTTATATATAAAAAACAGGAGTAATAGTAGGGCTGTGGACAAGGTAGATAAAACGTTTTTAACGAGAAATATCAGCAGGGTAGCCTGTGGCTTATTTCTATCAGTTACTTCCGCTTTTCACATAAGCGTTACCGTCAACGCGTTTAGCCCACAAGCGTTAATGATAAAATTGCCGGTTAGCCACAAGTTGTTCACAGCTTTTTTCTGAGGTTCAAGTTTCTTTCAAGTTTTTCAATGGTGGTGAGCATGTGCGGGTCATCTTTGATTTTTCGCTCGATTGTCTTTGAGGCGTGGATCACGGTGGAGTGGTCACGGCCGCCGAATTTGTCGCCGATGGCGGGAAAAGACGCCTCGGTGTGCTTTCGGCAGAGATACATGGCGACCTGGCGCGGCAACGCGATGTTCTGAGTTCTCCGTTTTGCTTTAAGGTCACCTATTTTAAGGTTGAAATATTCGCAGATAGTTTTCTGAATACCCTCGACGGTGATCTCTCTTTCTGCGCTCCTTAGGTTCTGCCGCAAAACTTCTTTGGCGAATTCCACTGTGATCGGCGTCTTGGTCAGGGAAGAAAAAGCGCCGAGGCGAGTGAGCGCCCCTTCCAACTCACGGACGTTAGAGTCTATGTTGGATGCCAAGAATATTGCCACGTCATGGGGCAGCGGCACACCTTCGACTTCAGCTTTCTTCTGTAAGATTGCCACCCGAGTTTCCATATCAGGAGTCTGGATGTCGGCGATCAAGCCCCATTCGAATCGGTTGCGCAAGCGATCCTCAAGACCGGGAATCTCTTTAGGGAATTTATCTGAGGTGATGACGATTTGCTTATGCGATTCGTAAAGAGAGTTAAAGGTGTGAAAAAACTCTTCTTGGGTTCTTTCCTTGCCGGCGATGAATTGCACATCGTCGACGATAAGAATGTCGACGTTGCGAAATTTTTTCTTAAATTCGTCCATTTTATCGCGCCGGAGCGACGCGATGAGCTCATTCATGAAGGATTCTGAGCTAAGATAAACGATTTTTAGATTTGGCCTTTGCGCCTCTGCGCGATGGCCGATGGCGTTGACCAAATGGGTCTTGCCGAGACCGACACCGCCGTAGATAAAAAGCGGATTGTAATGCTCACCCGGTTGGTTCGCGACGGCCATGCAAGCCGCATGGGCAAATTGGTTGCTAGCGCCTATAACGAAGTTTTCAAAAGTATACTTTGAAACTAGGCTGTGACCGTGTCGCGCTGGCCGTTCCAGTTCTTTTTCTTGTTTCTTTTCAGCCTTTGCAGCGGGCGATTGTTGTTCAAGTGTGGGATTAATTTCGAACGTCACGACCATGTCAGTCTTAGTGATGGTTGTCAGAACATTTTCGATTTCTTTGAGATAATGTTCAGTCAACCAATCGCGAAAAAATTTATTGGGGACTTCAAGAACGAGATCATTCTTGCCTTTTGACCCGAATTGCGTTGGCTTGATCCAGGTGTCAAAGTTTTGCTTGCCAATCCGTTCTTTTATTTTTGCTAAGGCTTCGGTCCAGAATTCAGGCATGGTCGTGTCACTAAGCGATTGAAATAGCGAGAAAAACTAAAAAATAGTTACAAACATACTTATCAACAGCTGTGGACAACTTATTTTCGGTCAATTATTAATTGGTTTACGAGAATCACGCAGTAGGCAATAAAGGGTACTGCGGAGCGGCTCATTCACAGTACAAAAAAACCAACTAACGGTTGACTGGCAAAATCAAAATCATGCGCCGTGATGCAAAACTGACAGGGGAAAATTATTTGCGTACGATTCGGAAGGGTTTGTCATATTCCTTTTCAAAATTCATTGCAAGAAAAAAGATTAAAAGAAAACTATTTTTTCTTTGTTGTGATTTTCTTGACAGTTCGGTGAGGCGGTGTTAGCAACTTTCACTCACAATCATGGATAAATCTGAGAAAATTTTTGTCCGCGCGCAACGAAAAATCCCCGGCGGCGTCAATAGTCCGGTGCGTGCCTGGAAATCCGTCGGCGGTGTGCCGCGAATGGTTACGCGTGGCAAGGGAAGTTACATCTACGATGCGGATGGCCAGCGTTACATCGACTTCGTCGCTTCCTGGGGACCGCTGATTCTCGGTCATGCGCCGCCCGAAATCCTTCTGGCGTTGAAACAATCCGCTGCAAACGGCACGACCTTCGGCGCGCCGACGGAAGGGGAGGTTGAATTAGCCGAACTAGTGTCGCGATTCATGCCGTCCGTCGAGCTACTGCGGCTTGTCAGTTCGGGCACCGAAGCGACCATGAGCGCGATTCGCTTGGCTCGGGCTTTTACCCGGCGCACCAAACTGGTCAAATTCGACGGTTGTTATCATGGTCACTCCGATGGTTTGTTGGTGAAAGCGGGTTCGGGCGTGGCCACGCTGGGACTCCCAGACAGTGCAGGTGTGCCGACGGCCTTCGCGCGCGAAACGTTGACAGCTAAATACAACGATATCAGCTCTTTGCAAAGATTGTTCAGTCAATACGGAAAGACTATCGCCGCGGTGATCGTCGAACCGATCTGCGGCAACATGGGTGTCATTTTGCCGGAGCCGGGTTTTCTCGCGGCACTACGCGAGCTGACCCAACGCCATGGCGCGCTCCTGATCTTTGATGAAGTGATTACAGGGTTTCGCGTCGCGCTTGGCGGTGCTCAGGAAATTTTCAAGATTAGCCCTGATCTTACATGTCTGGGGAAAATTCTCGGCGGCGGTTTACCGCTCGCAGCCTTTGGCGGGCGGCGCGATGTGATGAACTTGCTTGCGCCGGTCGGGCCGGTGTATCAGGCGGGAACTTTGTCGGGCAATCCCTTAGCCGTTGCCGCCGGTCTGACTACACTCAGATTACTTTCCCGGCGCGGTACATATCGATACTTAGCCGCCAAAGGAAAGCGCTTGGAAGATGGGTTTAGCAACGTTCTTAAGAAAACCGCAATAAGAGCAACGATCAATCGCGCCGGCTCAATGCTGACAATTTTCTTCGGCGTCGACAAAGTTCAAAGCCCCGATGACGCCAGGCAGTGCGACCGGCAAATGTTCGCTAATTTTTTTCACTCCATGTTGGCCCAGGGCATCTATTTACCACCAGCGCCGTTTGAAGCGATGTTTGTTTCACTGGCCCACTCAAATGCCGATTTGGACAAGACAATTTTAGCGTTCGACCGCTGGGCAAGCGCATCCAAACGTGGTTGAACCAGTAAGATCTTCATGCTAAAAAACTAGCCCAGTGGAGAAAATTGGGGATCGCCCCAATAACCGGCAAAACGACCAAACTCCGTTACTACGCCGAGCGGGCTTATATCTAGGAGTGGCCTTCGAACTGCCTGGCACAATCATCGGTGGCCTGGCGCTTGGGTATTTCCTCGACCAATATCTCGGTTCGTCACCTTGGTTCCTGATCGCGCTCACCGCGATCGCATTCGCTGGGGCCTTCGTGAGATTGGTGCGGTGGG
>JAERMN010000545.1 GCA_016844625.1 Deltaproteobacteria bacterium | reverse complement strand
ACGTGCCGAAAATCAACCACCAACAACTTCTGAGTTTCTGCAAACAATTGCTAAGCCACGGCGGCATGCCACCGGACGATGCCGACCTCGTCAGCGGCTTGCTCGTCAGAGGCGAACTGCGCGGCTACGCCGGCCATGGCGTCAACCGCGTGGCGCAATATTTGGAATTTATCAAAAACGGAGTCTACAAATTGAGCGAGCAACCGACCATCGAACGCGAAGGCAAAATCACCGCCGTGGTCGACGGCAAACATTATATCGGCCAAGTTGCGGCGCGTTTCGCGATGGAGCTGGCAATCAAAAAAGCGAAAGAACACGGCGCGGGCATCGTCTGCTTGCGCCGCGCCGGTCACACCGGCCGGATCGCCGACTACATGGAGATGGCGACAGCCCAAGGCATGATTGGCATCGGCGCGGCCTGCGTCGGCTCGCCGGTAACCACGCTCCATGGCGGCATGAAACCGATCACCGGCACGAACCCAATGGCCTTCGGCATTCCGGCGCGCGGCGGCCACCCTATCATTCTCGACTTCGCCACCGCGTCGATGAGCATGGGTGAAATCCAGCGCCGGGTCGCCAAGCAGGAAAAAATTCCCCAAGGCGTCATGCTCGACGGCCACGGCAACCCGACGACCGATTTCAAAACCTTTCGCGGCCCGCCACGCGGCGTGTTTCTGCCCTTCGGCGGCTACAAAGGTTCCGGCGTCGCGTTGATGACGGAAATCCTCGCCGGGATTCTCTCAGGCAACGGCATGGGTAAGACCTGGTGGAACAACGGCGGCCACGGCGTCAACGGATTATTTTTGCAAGCTTTCGCCGTCGAGGAGTTTCAGGCTTTGGAAACCTTCTACGACAAAGTCGACGAACTGATTGCTTTGATAAAGTCGACGCCATGCGCGCCAGGCTTCAGCGAGATTCTATTGCCCGGCGAATCGGGACGGCGCAGAGAAGCGACGAACCAGAGAGATGGCGTCGACATCGACGACACGACTTGGACAGGCTTAGCTGCGCTCGCCGCCGAATTGAAAGTGAACGATGTCCCCGCGCCGCTGTAGAAATAGCACTTTACTTTTGGCCGCGAAGAGAACTAATTATTAGGCACGCCCGACATCCGATCCCCTCTCCCCCTGGGAGGGCTAGGGTGAGGGCAAGGAGGTGTGACATGGTTATCCGAGAATTAAAAGACGGCCGGTCGTACGTCAGCCTGCAAGAAGATCACGCCGAGCTCGCGGCCCAGTTCGCCGCTCACTGGGGGAACCCGCGTTTTTCCAAACTGCGTCCGTACCAGACCATGGTGTTCGCCACGACCTATCATGACAGCGGCTATCGCGAATTCGAAGGCAACCCGCCCATGAATGTCGAAAAAGGCCGACCCTACGCCCATCGCGAAGAAGTGCCCAATTTCGAAGAGATCGAGCTTAAAGCCTACGCGAAGAATGCCGACTGGTTGATGGCGCAAGATCTTTACGCAGGGCTGATTGTCTCCATGCACCGCACCGGCCTATGGCACAATCGCTACAATATTCTCACCGAGCCGAGCGGCCGGCTGCGCGAACGGAGCCAGGCCGTGCAGGACGCCAAGAAAGCGATGGAAGCGAAACAGGCTGAAATCAAGAAACAGATTGGCACCCACCGCACCGGGTTCGACAATGAGCTTTCGTACAACTATATGGCGCTGCAAATTTTTGATTTGCTGTCGCTCTATTTCTGTTGCGACGGCTACGCCAACGAGAACGATTTCAAAGAGTATGCCATCGCGCCAGTGCGAGTTTCATACGACAACGGAGAAACTGTGAAGTTAACCATCAAACCGAACGGCCCCGGCTCTGTGGTCTTTGATCCGTACCCCTTCGACATCAGTCCGTTGCAAGTCTCCGCCCGCACCCGTATCGTCGCGCCGCCCGCGGAAAAATCCGAGGCCGCCTGCATCGACGCCTATCACAAAGCGGCGCGCGAGTTATTAACGTTCCAAATTTCTGCCTGATTCGACCGGGAATGAGCCAAGAGGGCGGGTTTCAAACCCGCCCCTTGTACATTTCTGAATTCCTTTTTGCGTCCTTTGCGTTGCAATATCTCAAAATTTGCGCCGCGTGCGCAACTTTTCCGGCGTTCTGGAATACTCGAACATGGGGATTGACTCCCGCCAAGCATGTCCTGAGTAAAATCGAAGGGGCGCAAAGTACGCCAAGTTCGGAATCGAAAGATAGATGATTTTACAAACCAGCTTGTTCATTTTTTCCGACCTTTGCGGCCTTGGCGTCCCTTTGACGAAGTTTACCCTGAGCTTAGTCGAACGGGCTCCGGGCATGCTTTGCAGGAGATATTCCGAGACTGACCGGTGCGCGAAGCGCACCCTACGAAAACCTTCGTGTCCTTCGTGCTTCCTTGGAAAATACCTGTGCGGGGATGATTTGTAGAATGAAGAACCCGGATTACGCTTTGCTCCATCCAGACTCCAGGAGCCGCTGGGTGCCGTCATACCCGCGAAAGCGGGAACCAGGCTAATTCGGCGGAGAACAAACCTGGATTCCCGCCTGTGCGGGAATGACGAGTCGCGGAGAGGATCATGTGGAGGGGAATCCCTCCATTTTCATCCTCTGTGGGCGAGCGTAAGCTCATGACACACTTCGTGGTGAAAACATATTCACGGTAAACCGGGAAACCAGAAATAGAAATAGGAGATAGAGATAGCGGATAAAGATTATGAAGGGCGCAGGAGCGGTCTCCATCTCGAATCTCTAGCTTACCGTTCCTGGCTGGCTCGCGCGCCACTCGGCGAGGATGTGTTCGAGCTGCGCCATGATCTCCGCTTCGCTCTTGGACAAATCCATTGGCTTGCCAAACGGCTGCGGCACGTCGACGCCGTTGGGCCAGTACACTTCGACCGAGTTGCCGTCGGGATCTTGGGCGTAGACGCTGACCGTGTTGCCGTGGCTGACCGTGCGGTTTATCGGCACATGGTTCTCGACAAAAACGCGGTAAAATTCTTTGACGTCGGCGACCGTGGCGCAGTGAAAAGAGATTTGCTGAATTACATTCACCCCACCG
>JAERMN010000544.1 GCA_016844625.1 Deltaproteobacteria bacterium | reverse complement strand
GAGGTTCAAGGTGTGTGTAATTCATGGGAATCGTTCAAGGCAACTTGGCGCAACGAATTGGACGCCGGTGATATTGTGGTCGTGCTGCAGGCTGTGGTTAAGCCACATCCCGACCAGCCGAAACTGCCGTTAGCTATCAACTACGCTAAAACCGATGAAGGGCAAAAGCTCATTCGCGCTCTCGTCCACAGTGTCGGCCCGACGGCGCGGCCTTACGTGTTGCCTCCCGGCACGCCCAAGGACCGTGTGCAAATTTTGCGCAAAGCTTTCATGGATACGATGAAGGACTCAGAATTTATGGCCGATGCCACGAAAGCCAGACTGGACCTCAATCCGCTTGACGGCGCCGAGCTGGAAAAAAATGTCCGCGAAGTTTTCAATCTCGACCCCAAACTAATCCCGCGCGCCAAGGAAATCCTGAAGTAACGCGAAAAACACTGGAGTGATGGAGTGATGGAGTCATGCTCAGAAACCCAACACTCCATTACTCCAACGCTCCAACTCCCCACACTGCTAGAACCCGCAATCCGCCGGCGTCACGTCCACCGTGGCGATATGCTGTTTGTTCTTATCGAAATAGGAGTAGCGCAGCGTCACGCCCTGCTTGAGAAAATCCTCGCGTGTCTCCGGCGCGTTGCAGGCGCCTTGAGCGACTTTTTGTTTGGCGCCGGCGGCGAATTTTTGGTGATCCAGCTGGCTCACCGAATAGGGCACCAGCCGGTACTTGTAAATCAACATGCCTTCATGACCTTCAACGACGGTAAGCTCGGTTTCGTTATCGATCATCGCCGGCACCGAGCGATTGATCTCGGCGGCTATCTTGCTCAAGCGCTTCTCAGAGCGCGGCGGCAACTTCTCCTCAAACAATTCCGCTAAACCGCCAAACACCAGATAAGCAGCGACCGCCCCAATAAGAATCCATGTGAAAGTTTTCATCATCGGCAATCATCCGTTGTGACAGCGATGGCGAAGATGGTGATCGGAAAAGACATTTTGACTGTTCACACCAAAACGGCGCGTCAATTTGCGGTAGTCGGCGTTAGGCTTACCAGTCGGAAAAACTATTTTCTAGTGGACGTAAATGTCCGTGCGCAAAAAAAGCGGGGAACAACCTTCCGGCTGTTCCCCGCTGGTATCAAGAGGAGGCAATGGCCCTTAGTATTGGTACACGAGCTGTAAACCCAATGTCGTCTGCGCCTTATCCGAGTGGTGGGTCGCTCGGGTTTGGCTTCCCACCGCGAAAACATTGCGGTCGGACCAATCCTGGCGCACTTCCGCGCGGCCCAGCAACATTTTGGTAAACTTGTAGGCACCGGTAAATGTCACTTCACCGACCGTGACGTTTTGCCGTCCCGTCACCGCGTCGCCGCCGATTCGCGCACCGTCGCGATCGTTGAACCACTCAGCGCGCATGGCAGTGGTGAAACGATCGGTCCAAGAATAGGAGGCGATCCCGGCCATCCCCTGCCAGGTAGCGTCGCGTCCGCTCGCGGTGACCTTATCTTCCTTGCCAAAGGTGTATTCGAGAGCGATCGCCAGCGGATCGATCGGCTTGATCGTCAAGACGTTGGCGATGGTAAAGCGCTTCGGTCCGTTGGGTCGCTGCTCCGCGCCGTAGATCAGATTGGTCGCCAGCGAGATCTTATCATTGGGCGTCAGCGCGATACCGCCGAGGAACGACGGCTGGTTATTGTTATCCCGCGGATTGTCCCAGCCGGTAACCACGCCGAAGGAGAGCCCGACCATTTTGTGCACCGGATAGTTCAACAGCACGCCAAGATGGCGAAATGGGATGGCCAGATTGAACAGAAACGAGCGCGAAATATTATCGTTGAATGCCCCGGGATTGGGAATGATCTCCGTGCCTAGCGGCGTGACAAACAAACCACCCTTGATGCCAAGACCTGCACCGATCGGAATCGTCGTCGTCAAAAAAGCTTCGCGCAATTCCGCCGATGGTTCTCGATGCAAACTCCGGCCCCACAGCGTCGCTTCGCGCAGCAGTTCAGCGGTGCGGCCAAAATCGCCGGCGATATGAAAGCCGACGCCCCAATCCTTCTCCGGCTTATCGATCGTGATGTTAAAACCATTGAAGACTAAATCGTTCTGGTCCTTGTCGAAGTAGCGCAGGCTAATGGAACCCGGTTTACTTGGATGGTTGGTGCTAAAAGTCCAACCGGTATCGAAGTAACCGCTGATACCGATCCCCAGCGCCTGCTCCAACGAACCTTTGGCGTCACCGATCTTGCCATCCAACACGCCGACGCTGCTGTCCAAACTCAACCAGCCTGGTGCCAGTGGCTTATCTTGCGCGTGGGCTGGAATGCCCACCGCTAAAAGCGCCGATAGCGTCAATCCCCGAATTAGCCCAATTTTCATTTACTCCTCCTTATCAAAAAAATCATCTTCCGCCACGCTAACTTTTGAATTTTATAGCGCGGAAGCATTGCGCTTGCAATAAGTGCAATCTGAGGGCCACTACATTTAAATGGGGCAACGAGCAACATTAATACCGGAATCATGAACATTTCTTGCCGCATTGGGCGCTGAGAATCGGCGGCTGCCTAATTTTTAACTGCGCTGATCAATTCCTAGGCAAGTTCCACTCGAGCCAGGTACTGTCATTCCACACCCAACTCGGCTAACCGCCCCGTCGTTTGCCACTCTTCAACTCGGTGATACCAGTCCAGCTCTGCCGCCAATTCCACAACCGCGCCGACAACGATCACAGCTGGCGACTTCAAGCGGTGTTGCGCCGCGAGCTCCGCAATTGTCGCCACCGTCCCGATAAGCGTCCGCTGCTCAGTTTTCGTACCCGACTGAATCAACGCCACCGGCCGCTCCGGCTCGCAGCCGCCGGCAAGCAGCGCGTTCATGATCGCCTGAATATTTTGCAGCCCCATCAAAATCACTAGAGTATCGACGCCGTGCGCCAATTCGCGCCACTTAATATCGCAATCTGTGCCCGCTGCCTTGTGGCCGGTGACGACGGCGAAGCTCGACGCGTGTGAGCGGTGCGTCACGGGAATACCGGCGTAGGCTGGCGCGGCGATGGC
>JAERMN010000543.1 GCA_016844625.1 Deltaproteobacteria bacterium | reverse complement strand
TGCCGAAGCCGATCTCAAACTGCGCGGCCCCGGTGAACTGCTCGGCACACGGCAATCGGGTCTGGCCAATTTTCATTTGGCCAATCTCACCCGCGATGGGCGCATGCTCATCGAAGCGCGCAAAGAAGCCTTGGTGTGGCTGGACAATGACCCGCAGTTAAAAAGCAAAGAGTCGGCCGGCATGCGCGAGATTCTTAAACATCGGTGGGGAAAACGCTTGCAGTTGGGAACGGTTGGATAGCAGTAGTGGTGCCCATCTGGTTTCGCGAGTTTCTGACCTAGCCAGGACTGTCTGTTTGCACCGACTCCGACTATGCCTTATAAATAGAAAAACATTATCCCAATACCATAAAGGACAAGGTAGCAACGCGTGGAATTTCAGCGCATTAAACGGCTGCCGCCCTATGTCTTCAGCATCATCGATGGCATGAAGATGGAGGCGCGGCATAGGGGCGAAGACATCGTCGACTTCGGTATGGGCAATCCGGATCTGCCCACTCCGCCACATGTGGTGGCGAAGCTGGTCGAGGCAGCGAGCAAGCCCGCCAATCATCGTTATTCCGTATCGCGCGGCATCTACAAACTTCGCCTCGCCATCGCCAGCTGGTACAAACGCCGCTATCGAGTCGACATCGATCCCGACAGTGAGGCGATCGTTACCATCGGCGCTAAGGAAGGAATTTCCCATCTCGCTTGGGCGACCATCGATCCCGGCGACGTGGTGCTGTGCCCGAGTCCGACCTATCCGATCCATCAATATGCCGTCATCCTAGCGGGCGGTGATCTGCGCTGCATTCCGCTGACGACCAGTGAAGAGTTCTTCGGCCATCTCGAAGAGGCGATTCGGCAAACTTGGCCCAAGCCGAAGATGCTGATCATCAGCTTTCCGCACAACCCGACCACGCAGGTCGTCGAGCTGGATTTCTTCGAGCGCGTCGTCAAAGCTGCCAAGGAACATGACTTCATCGTCGTCCACGATCTCGCTTATGCCGATCTGACGTTTGACGGCTATCAGGCGCCGAGTTTTCTCCAGGCCGCCGGCGCCAAGGATGTCGGCGTGGAGTTTTTCTCGCTGTCCAAGAGCTACAACATGCCCGGCTGGCGCGTCGGTTTTTGCGTCGGCAACAACGAGATCGTCCACGCCTTGGCGCGCATCAAGAGCTATCTCGACTACGGTATATTTCAACCGATTCAGATCGCCGCGATTCAGGCGCTCAATGGGCCGCAGGATTGCGTCGAAGAGATTTGCTCGATGTATCAGAAACGGCGCGATGCTTTGCTCGACGGTCTCGACCGCGCCGGCTGGCATATTCCCAGACCGAAGGGGACCATGTTCGTCTGGGCCGAGATTCCCGAGCCGGCGAAAAAAATGGGTTCCGTGGAGTTTGCCAAATACTTGCTCCAGGAAGCCCAGGTCGCGGTCTCACCCGGCATCGGCTTCGGCCAGTATGGCGATGAGCATGTGCGCTTCGCGCTGATTGAAAACGAGCATCGCACCAAGCAAGCGGTGCGCAAGATCAAGCGGGCGCTCGGCAAGCTGTTGGACTAGCAGTAGTAGCGGATTAAGAGATTACTCCCGCAAAGGCGCAAAGCACGCCAAGGTCGGAGAATAGTAATTCATTTTTATTGGCGCCCTCGGAATCCCTTCAATTAGACGCAGGACACCATTGGCGCGCGCAATCTACTTAAAGTCGATTCGGTATGGTTCCGAACTTAGCGTACTTTGCGCCTTTGCGGGAGAATAATCTTAGACTATTTATGGCAATGGTGAATACTCGGCGAAAAGTCGGCGTCGGTCTGCTCGGCTCTGGCGTGGTCGGCGAAGCGATTCAGGACATTCTCTTTCGCGATCTCAAAGGGCAGCTTGGTGACGAGATTGAGCTTGAAATCCGCAAAATTTATACGCGCAACCCGAAAGGTAAAAAATGGTTCGGCAAACGCCGGGAGCTTTTTACCAACCGCGCTGAAGAAGTCATAGATCATCCCGGCGTAGACATCGTCATTGAAGCTTTGGGCTTTCAGTCGGCGACGCAGCTGCCGCAGTTTCGCGATTATATTCTGCGCGCCTTCCGTAATGGCAAGTCGGTGGTCACTTCCGATAAAGCGGTGCTAGCGCGTTACGGCAAAGAGATCTGGGCGGCGGCCAAGAAAGCCGGGCAACAACTGCGCTTCGAGGCTTGTGTCGGCGGCGGCATCCCGGTCATTCGATCGCTCAGCGAGAGTTTCGCCGCCGAAGAACCCGAAGCGATATTTGGCATCGTCAACGGCACTTGCAATTATATCCTGTCGCAGATGGAGAAAAGCGGCAAGCCTTACGGCGATGCGCTCAAAGAAGCGCAGCAGAAGGGCTACGCCGAGACCAATCCGGCTGCCGACGTAAACGGCAGCGACGCCGAAGCCAAGCTGCTGCTGCTCAGTCTGGTCGGCTTTGGCCTGCAAATCCAACCGGGCCAGATTTGGCGCAAGGGCATCGAGGATATCCAAGCGGTCGACTTTCGTTACGCTAAACGGATCGGCAACAGCACGATCAAACAGCTCGCCGTAGCTCGGCGCAAAGGCCGCTTCGTTCAAGTCTTCGTGTCACCTGCCTTGGTTCCAGGGGAAAGTTTTCTCGGCAGCGTCGACGGCGCGATGAATGCGGTCTGTTTCGCCGGCAAAAGCAGCAGCGCCGGTCGTGGCGAGCGCGACTGCGATTACGTTTTGGTCGGTCCCGGCGCCGGCGGTGGGCCGACCGCGGTGGCGGTACTCGGCGACGTCTCTGAGCTGGCGCGTGGCGAGCGCAAGTTTAGCGGCGTGCCGAGTCTGATTCCGCCGGGCACGCTGACGCTGCAACCGGAAGATGACATCGACGTACCATTTTACGTACGCTTCGTTGTCAAAGATCATGCCGGCATCGTCGGCGATATCGGCCAAGCCTTCGGTCGCATTGGCGTCAATATTTCCGAGATCTGGCAGTTGCGCCACGTTGACGACGAGCTACGCGGCTTGATGCAGAGCTACAAGGCCAAGCAGAGGGCGCAACAAGTCTTGCCCTTTGTGATGACATTGGAGCGGGCGAC
>JAERMN010000101.1 GCA_016844625.1 Deltaproteobacteria bacterium | reverse complement strand
TCGAATACGCGGCGCATGGGACGCGAGATGGCCGAGAAGGCTAAACGTTTGGGCATCGATGCGATCATACTTACGTCTACGTGAGGTACCAGCACTCGCAGCGGCGCTGCGATCACAACCGAACTGGAAAAAGCCGGCATCCCTACCGTGCAAATCACCGCGGCCTTGCCCGTCGCCAAAATGATCGGTGCCAATCGAACCGTGCTCGGTAACGGCATCGTCCACGTCGTCGGCGACGCCAAGATGCCGGCCGATAAGGAAAAAGAATTGCGGCGCAAACTGATCGAGCAGGCGTTGGCTGCACTGTGCGGAGATGGCAGGTAATCGACCGCTCGCCGCTTTCCTCACAAAAGGACGCAAATCAGACGCTAGAAGGTGTTAGGTTGCCATCGTTTGATAGTGCTGGCGCTGGGGGCGCCCGCTTCGTCCGTGGCATACCGAGCAGGTTTTATCCACCCTTGGCCCAGGTTAAGATAGCATGATAAAATGAAAAAATGTTTGGTAACCGCTGGTGCGAAGCACGGCGGCGCAGCGCATTTGGCGAAGAGTTATAGAAATCGATTTTGATCTTACTCTGACCATGAAACGACGTCTCATCGGACCCACGATCGTTACTTTGGTTCTCACCGGATTGGTGGCGGATCATTTGTTTTTCAGCCAATCGCCCTGGAGTGTTGTAAATTTCCTGGTGAAAGTCGTGACGATTTTGGGCGCGATTTTCAAGCCTGTGCTCGACCCGAAGAACTTGGCTTGGCTTGACGATCTTCTCGTGCCGGTCACCATGGTGGCGCTGGCGTTCATCCTGTTATGGTTGGCGGTGGCGCGGGCGAAACGGGCGATGAGTCAAGCCACGCCGGACGCGGAATCGTTCGTGCCCTTGGCGGAGCAGGCACAGTTGTCGGAGATTCGTCAGGCGATCGAATCACTCACGGGGGGCGAGCTAGAAACGAAACAACCGCCGCAATTTCCACTGATCCGCAAGCTGGCCTGCGGATTCAGCGCTATCGGGATTGTTTTTGGCGTCGCCGCCTACGTCATTGTTTTTGTTCATTTTTCTCGTGTCTACGAAAAGGAACTCGTTAGCCGCGCTCAGGTCACGACGATTGCCTTAACCGATCTCGTGAGGCACCGACAAGCGACAAAATCAGCAAATGAGATCGCCGACGACGTGAAAAAGTATGCCGCGATCAAAGCGGTGGCCTATGTTTACGTGGAAGACGCTAAGGGCGCGATCATCGCTCACACGCCGAAAGATTTGCCAAGGCATTTGAATCGAGACTTTCCGAAGTCGGCGGAGCGGGCGGTCGATGGCGTCAATGTGCAGTATCGCGGTCAAGGAGTTTTCGAAGTTGCCAATCGAATCGGCACCGGCAATTCCGGTTTTGTTCACCTGGGAATCTGGCGCGACGCGCTCGGCGTGGAGATGCGCATCGCGTTGTTTCCGATTGCCGTATCGATCGTCGTCCTGCTCCTCGGCATCACCGGCCTGTTTATCGTTATCGCGCGTTGCTTGAACCGCCCGCTGTTCGATCTGGTCGAGCAGGCGGATCGCATCAGCCGCGGCGACTTTAGCGTCGCCCTGAGTCTAAAGCGTACCGACGAGATCGGTGACATCGCGCGCTCAATTGAACGGATGCGCGCGAGCTTGCACGCGGTCGTGCGCCGTTTGGAGCAAGAAGAATCTACCGAACAGCCGGACAAATTACCCGCCCGGAGCGACCGTTGAAATTTCTCGTGGGGTTTGGCAAGTAATTGCCAGTTTAACCGAAGTAAGCCCATACGAAACGCGATCGCCACAGTTTTCTTCTCGATGACTCTCGCGAGCGCCTTTTTCGGTTTAGTACTTTATTACGTGCCGACGCGGATCGTCGTTGGTGCCGCGGCTGCGGCATGAAGAGAAGTATTGGCCGCAAAGAACGCAAAGGACGCAAAGAATAACCCGATAAAAATCTGCTCACTGGTTTTGCTGAAGCCATAGGTTGTGGACCCTTGCGCGGTTTGGTGCTGCGATCGATCAGTCGTTACTTGCCAGCAAAATCACAGCCCGACAAAGGGCGGTCGACAAAGGGCTTGTCGGAAAGTGCGGGTCTGGAGTATTGGTGGGCATCGACATGGTATTTAGTCACGGTCACCACGAACGTCCCAGCGCGGCAAAGCCGCAACCAAATAAGAAAGAAAGTTTTCACCACGAAGGACACGAAGGGCACGAAGTTCGGAGTTTTAATCATCCAAAACCTTCGTGATCTTCGTGGTGAGGTTGGATTTTATCATCAAGCGCGATATCTTAGGACCACCGGCACTGAAGATTTGCGCGAGCCGCGAAAACATTGGGCTATAGAATGAGGAAGAGTTCAAAAGTCTTTTTTGCGCCCTTAGCGTTTTTTGCGGCTAATCTCTTAGTGTTTGATCCTTCTCTAACTCACGCGTTGGACAACGTCCGTGTTGCAACCGCTTCGATGACCTCGCCGTCGGTTCTGTATTTGCTCGTCGCGCAGAAAGAAGGTTACTTCAAAGACGCGGGATTGAACGTCGAGATCATCAACATGCGCGGCGAACTCGCCGCCAAGATTACTTCCATTGGTGAGATTGATTTTTTCACGCAGGGATTTAGCGGGCTCGGCGCCGCCGTGCGCGGCATTCCGCTCAAGGTTCTAATGATCGTCGACGAAAAGCCGGATTGGGATTTTATCGCCCAGCCGCAGATCAAGACATTTGCGCAGCTAAAGGGCGCAGCCGTTGGTATTCTCTCTATCGGCGGCACCGTCGCGGTGGTCACCCGCGAAATGCTGCGCCGCAACAATCTGGACCCGACGAAAGACGTAAACCTCATGGTGATGGGCGGCAACGACATGCGCTTTATGTCGCTCAAGGGAAAAGTGATTCAAGCTACGTTGCTGGACGCGGCGAATAGCTACCGGGCGCAGAAAGAGGGTTTCAGCAAACTCGCCGCCGCCGGCGACTATGTGAACGATTACTTCAGCGGCGGCATCGTCGCCGCGCAGGACAAGCTCAAGCAAACGCCCGACAAGATCGCGCGCTTCATGACCGGGGCGCTCAAAGGCTATCTGTTTTTCACCAGCCGGCGCGAAGCGTCGATCAACTACGTGACGCAGTTCCTTAAATCGAGAGACCGCGACGCTGTCACCGCAATCTACGACGCCAGCGTAAAGGTGATGACCCGCGATGGGACGGCTGAAGAAAAGGTCTTGGAAGCCGTCATCGACGAAGCCCAACGCGCAGCCGGCGTCAAAAAGGAAATTCGGACGGCGGATTTTTTCGACTTCAGTTTTCTACGCAAGGCGCGGGAACAATTGAAGGCGAGCGGGTGGAGGCCGTAACTGAAATTCTAGGTCAGGAGAAAGTTTTCATTTTTAGCCGGGTCGTTAAACGACACGTTGGCCCATAGACACCAGTTGAAGCAGCAGCTGTGCCGGTTTAGAATGATTTCATGACCATCGAATTACCGAGCATTGTGGAGGAGCAGCTACAGAATCTTGCTGCAAAACAAGGCCGCGATGTGCGCGCGCTCGTCGAAGAAGCGGTCCGACAGTACCTGGAATCCGCCGCTATCACCGACCTTGACGCAACTCAGGTAGCCGAGACTCAGGCGGCGCTGCTCGGCGAATTACCGGATATCTCCGACTGGAAAGCTGACGACGCGTGAAGCGCGGGGAAGTCTGGTGGGCTGAACTGCCACCACCGGTCGGTGACCGTCCTGTCGTTATACTGACCCGGGATGCCGTTCTTGATAACATCGGTGGAATCGTAGTCGCGCTCATCACGCGAACCGTCCGTCAGCTCCCAACTGAAGTGGTCCTCGGCCGCCGGCAAGGATTGCCGGTATCGTGCGTTGCGAACCTCGACAACATTCTCACCGTACCGCGCCAACGTTTAAAGCGCTTGATGGGCGCATGTGACGCCAGCAAAATCGAGGAACTGAACCAAGCCATCAAGGCCGCCCTCGATGTGCCGTGATTGCGGAGCCGAGCGGGTTCGATCAACTACATGATTCAATTCTTAAGGACCAAGGACCGCGAGACGGTGAGCGCGATCTACGACGCCAGCGTAAGAGTGATGACCCGCGACGGGACGTCTGAAGACAAGGTCTTGGAAGCCGTCATCGACGACGCCCAACGCACCGCCGGCGTGAAAAAAGAAATTCGCACTGCGGATTTCTTCGACTTCAGTGTTTTACCCAAGGCGCGGGAGCAATTGAAGGTGATCGGGTGGCGGCCGTAAAGGAACGTTAAAGCAGTTCAAGTTTCTGTAACTCTGTAGCAGGGATCGCCTGTGGGACTGGGTATCCGGATATCAGCCCGAGGTGCGTAGCCCAGATGGAGCGCATACGGAATCTGGGGCGATCAAAGAATTATGGATTATGCTTCGCTGCATCCTGGCTACGGGCTAACGCTCCAGCAGCCCCGTCAGCTGCACCAGCTCTTCAAACCGCGCGCCCCATTTTTCGCTGTCGGGGACGAGGGTTTTGCGGTTGCCGACTTCGTCGGCGCCGCCGGTGGCAAGATCTCTATGTGCGGGCCAGCGGTTTTGGCGGTAGGCCATTTCTTGGCCCTTTCTCGATAGCATGAAGTCGATTAACAACGCCGCGGCGTGGGGATGGGGCGGACGCGACGACAACGCCAACATTGAAACCGCTTTGACCGGCACGAAGGGCTCGGGAAAAAGATAGTCGATCGGTGCGCCGGCTTTTTTTAGCGCTACCGCTTCGTGGTGGTGCGCGTCGATTTGCACGGGGAATTCGCCTGCGGCGACCAGTTGAGAAACAAGCGTGCGGCCTTTTCGGATGTTCAAGTGCTGCGCGCCTAGGCTGCGCGCGATCTGCTTGCCTTTTTCATCGCCATAGTAATCCATGATCGCAGCGAGCCAGTCATCGGCGTCTTTGTCCATGCCGAGCTTGCCTTTCCATTTTGGCTGCAACAGATCGTCGATCGACCTCGGCGCCTGGGCGCGGGGCACTTGCTTGGCATTGTAAAGATAGACCAGCAGCGATGCCCAGATGCCGTTTAAATATCCTTCCTTGTCGGTGAACCCGGCGCGCAGCGCACGGCGGTTGGGCGTGTCATTGCGCATGACCACATTAGCTTTTTTGAGCGTGTAGAGCGCCGAGCTGCGCACGTTCAGAATGTCGAAGATGTGCTTGCCGGCGCGTTGTTCGGTGAGTATACGGTTGAGCAAGCTCTGCGGGCCGCCGGTCAAAATTTCCACTTTGAGAAATGGATATTCGGCTTCAAATGCGTTGGTGAATTCGCGCAGATTCTCGCGGTTCATCGGCGCGTACCAGACGACCGTGCGTTCGTTCTTAGCCTCGCGCACCAAAGCTGCTTGGCGTTCCGCCGACGGGAGTTGATTGGTTTTGGCCAGGGTTTCTTCCGCGCTCGCTGCTACGGATTCGCCCGCGAAGAAAAGTAAGGCCGACAGAATCAGCCATGGGCAAGTCTTCATGCAACCGAGCATGACTAACCTCCTTTAGATTCGATCCCGGTAAAGAGTTATCTCGATCATGAACTGTATCGCACCGATGTCATTCCGGGCGCGCTGGCGATAGCTGGCGCAAGCCGGAATCCAGGGCGTGGGGGGCGGAAGTTGGATTCCCGCGTGCGCGCGAATGACGGCATAGGCGTTCCGGCCTTCTTTTGAATGTCTAGGACGCGACACTAAATCGGTCCATCCAGCCGAAAGGTTTTTCCCGCCAGCCGTCCCACCGGCTGGACTTGATCGTCAATGTAGGACGCCAGCGCCTGGCCGACGAATAAATACAATCCTTCGAGCTCCATGGAATTGACCAGTTTGCATTCAACGTTGGCGTGGCAGCCGGCGACCAGCGGCGCTTCTACATGTTTCGCCGGCAACGTCTCTAGACCGAGGGCGACAAATTTATCTTCGACGTTGCGCCCCGACAGGTCGCGGCTCTTGTCGACCGCGCGCAAGTGATTTTGCGAGCATACGTTGACAACGAACTCGCCGCTTTTCTGTATCACCTCGCGGCTGAAATTGTCCGCCTGGATGCCAATCACCAGCAGCGGCGGGTCGACGGTTAGCCCAAGGGCGCGGAAGGCAAACTGCACGTTGCGTTTGCCTTGGTATGCGGTTGAGATCAGGTAGAGTCCTGTTGGCGTGACGCGGTAGGCGTTCGCTAGAGCGAGTTCTTTTAGCATTGTCTCTCTCAGTTAGTTTTGTTTCCGGGCTATGCCCAATTTTTTGTACCAAGTTTCGCTTGCGGTGAATTCTTTTTGTCTGGCGAAGTAATCGCGGTCGTTGCCGCTCTGCTTTAACTCGATCAGCAGTTCTCGCGCCGCTGTAGTGGCGGCGATGGGGATGCTCGACGGCGTGAGCGCGATGCGAAACCCCTTGGTGAAAAACTCGCTCGCGCTCAGCTGCCCCTTGGGCCACAAGGTTACCAGTGGCGCTGGCGGGTTGGCACCAATCCGGCGAAAGTCCTCGACATCGGTAAGCTGTACGCCGACGGCGTCGGCGCCGGCTTCAGCGTACGCCGCCAGGCGATCGCGAACTTGATTCAGCGATTCCTTAGGACGCGAATCGCAGCGGGCAATTAGAACCAACGCTGGATCGCGCCGCGCATCGACCGCGGCTTTGATTCGTTCGACGACCACGGATGTCGGCGCGATGGCGAGTTCTTCGGGGGCGGCCCCGTATTCATTGACGAGCGCGTCTTCGAAGCGTATCGCCGCCGCGCCGGCGCGCTCGTACAACTTCACCGCTCTCGTCAGCGAGATCGCTTCGGCGCAAATCGAGCCGCCATCGACGATCAGCGGGATATCGGTGGCTTGTGAAATCTGCCCGATGCGTTGGGCGATTTGAGTCGTGGTCAGAAGGTTGCGGTCCGGCAGGCAAAAGTTCTTGTGGATGGCGTTGCCGGAAAGATGCGCGGCGCCGTAGCCGCAGTCTTGCACCAGGCGGGCGAACAGCGCGTCGGTTACGCCCGGGGCGATGGTGCCTCTTGGGTCGGCGAGGATATCGCGCAGGCGCGCGCGCTTTTCTCCGTCAGTCATTGCTCAATTCTCATTCCATGCCGTCAGTGATGAACTGGATCACGTAGCCGGCGGGGTCGTCCATGTACGTGCCGCCTTGGTCGCCAGTGCGTTCCTTGGCCGCGCCACGGTCGCCGTTGTCAATTCCCAATTTTTCCAAGCGCTCGATTGCGGCCGGCCAATTCGCCGCGGCGACGTAGAATGCGATATGCGGTCCCGGCACTTTGCGGCTCATCACTAGACCTTTCGATGCAAACGGCGCTTCGGTCAATAGTAAATTCTGACCGCTGGCCATCTTCAGTGTCGCCTGATTCAGTTTCACGTTACGGCTTTTTACCTCGAAGCCGAGCACATTTTGATAAAATTTGATCGACGCCTCCACGTCGGGCGCTTCAAGCTCAATGTAGCCGACCGCCGTCATTCGACCCGTGGCTGCGCCCGAAGCGGCGCTGGAATCTTTCGGCGTGTATACCGAATAATGATTGCCGGCGGGATCGGTGAAAAAGAGCGACTGCTTGGCGAAGCTGTTGGCATCGTTCACCGGTCCTTCGAACGACGCACCGAGTTGATTGAGCGTCGTTGTGACTTCTTCGAGGCCGCGATCCGTCGTCGTGAAAGAATAAGTCGGCAATCCGCGCGCGCCGATTGGTGCAGGCCGTTCGTCGCTCTGCAAATACACGCCCATGCGCTTGCCGCCGATTTGAATAAATGTATGCGGCACCGCGCCGCGCTTGCGCTGGCGCAGGTTCAAACCGTTGCGCTTGGTAATTTCGCCGCCGAAGACCTGTACGTAGAACTCTTCGGCAACTACCAAATCATCGACGGGCACGACAAAATGATCGAGCGATTGAGCGATGGCCATAAGAACCTCCTGCTATTGCCTAATGCCTGCTGCCTATTCTCATCCGGCTTGCAGCTGTTTCATGAACCAATCGGCGATGTAGGTTCTGCGATCGAAGCGCTTTTGCCCATGGCCGACGCCGTCGAGCATGGTGCGGTCCGGTGAATTGACCGCGTTGTTGTAAAGGTTCAGTGCGCCGCGCGGGTCCATGACGCGGTCGTCGATGCTGTAGCCGACCAAGAGGGGACATTCGATTCTATTGGCCCGGCCGACGAGCGTGAACTCTCTAATTTTCTCTCGTGCTTCTTTCAAATTTTTTGCGCCCATGAGCCAACGCAGGCGGTCTTGGATCGGCGGATAATAGTCGAATATGTCGTCGACCAGATTGTACGCGCCGCTCCACACGGCGACAGCTTTGATCCTTTTCTCTACCGTGGCCGAGCGCGGGCCGGAGTAGCCGCCCATGCTGGAGCCGTGCAGTCCGATGCGATCGGCATCGACGTCGGCGCGGGTGACGAGATAATCGATGACCGCTTTGGCGACGCGGTCAGAATCCGGCGGTGCGTAGAGCTTATGATGACGCAATGTGCCGCCGTGGCCCGGGCCATCGACGTCGATGAAATGCATCCCTCGCCGTGTATATTGGCCGGCGCCGCCGTCTTCGCCGCGCAGCAAGATGCCGTCGGCGCCGCCATAATTGTAAACGACCGGCAATTTTGTTCCAGGCTTGCCACGGACCGGCCAGAAGAGCGCCGACAGCTTATGGCCTTCGTATGGGATTTCCACTTGTTCGAACGGCGGCGTGACCATGCCCCACGCCTTGGCAAAATTTTCTTCGAGCTTCTTGTAGGTCGGTAGCATGCGCGGGTCGGTCTCCGGCATGTAAACCACCGCGCGCCGATGGAAATCGGCGGCACGCAAATAAAATT
>JAERMN010000542.1 GCA_016844625.1 Deltaproteobacteria bacterium | reverse complement strand
CCCCGTAGGACATGAGCCCACCAGCCTCTACAGCTTCGCTTCCGTTGTACATCGACGGTAACCGGCTCTTTAGCGCAAAGCCCACGATCCGTTTTCCGTTAGCAGCCATTAGCGGGCCCCCGGACACGTAGAGTCCATCCGGGCGCTGCTTGTTTAGCGCAGCGAATATCTTATCGAAACCGTCCGCAGCTCGTACCTCCCAAGGCTGAAGAGTCAACCGCAGCCCACGCGCCGCGATTGAGAGATCTTCTTTCACCTCGCGTACAGTGCCCGGAATGGCCGGATCGTAGAGAACCGCGACACGGGCAAGTTTTGGAACGGCTTCTTTGAGCAGCTCCAGCCGCTTACCGCCTAGTTCTACGCCAAGGTTTGTAATGCCGGTGACGTTGCCGCCGGGGCGGGCAAGGCTTTCCACTAGGCCTGCCTTGACAGGATCGGGCCCGGTGCCCACCATAACGATGGGAATCGTCTTGGTCGCATTCTTGGCCGCTTGGACCACCGGGCCCCCTGCTGCTACCACGATGATATCAACCTTGAGACGCACCAGCTCGGCCGCAAGCTCAGGAACCCGATCGAGCTTCCCCTCCGCATATCGGTACTCGGTGGCGATGTTCTGTCCTTCTATGTGGCCACGCTCGCGCAGAGCCAGCCGAACCCCCTCGGCACGGGCGGAGTCACTAGCTGCATCGACCGGCGATAGATACCCTATCCGCGGGACCTTCTTCGGCTGCTGCGCCTCGGCTGCACCGAAAATCAGTACCGCTGATATCGCAATTAACAACGAAACGATCTTTCTCATGCGTTGGCCCTCACCCTCTCCCGCAAGCGGGCGAGGGGATTTGACAGATTACAGAATCAGCATCCGACATTCTTCTCTTACTATTGCCTGTTGGCTAGTGCCTGTTGCCTTTTTATCGCCGGATCGGCGTAGGGCACGTCGAGCAGCACTGAAGTGTAATTTTTGTAGGTCCGCTCCAATCCTTCGGGATCGGTGAGCCGGGTGAATTTGCCGATGATCGACTTGGTTCCTTCCTTATCGGCTTTGACCAAGTGAATCGCTTCGGTCATGGCGCGCGCGAAACGGCTTACCATCGGCCGCTTGGTTTTGATAATCGATTCTCTAGTGACGACACCATTGCCGTGCAACGGAATTTTCAGCGTCGCCATGTTGACCAGATCGCGGAAGCCCAACCGCTCGGCCTCTTTGATAAACGGCTCGTTCATGATCGTGAATTGCGTGAACCCTTTAGCGATCGACGCCAACCGCTCGGGATTGCCGCCGGCAGGGAGGATCTTCACGTCTTTGTCGGGATCGATTCCCAAACGCCTTAGCGATAGCCTGAGTCCCATATCAGAAATGCTGCCAGCGCGGTTGACCGAACCGGACTTGCCTTTTAGCTGCTCGACAGTGGCGATGTTGGACGCGGCAATAATGTGATCGATAAAAGTCGGGATGATCGACATAATCATCACGAAGTCGGCGCCGCCGAGGCGCGGGTTGACAACGTTTGGCGCGGAAGTAACAACGATATCGAGATCGCCGGCGATCAGCGCCTGCATCGCCGGCGGTCCGGCGCCGAAAAAGATCGACTCAGTGACGAGACCCTGCTTGGCGAACAAACCTCTCTCCTGCGCCACCCACAGCGGCGTATGCGACGCCGTCATCGCCGCCCAACCGACGCGCACGCGCTCCTGGGCGAAGCCGAGCTGACTGCTGAGCAGGAGAAAGAGAATCGTTAGTGAAGTTCGAAAAGAAATCGACATGACTCACCTCAAAGCGACTAACGGTTCTTCAACGGAGCGCGGGTTTTCTAACCCGCGAGAATACGCGGACAAGAATGTCCGCGCTCCCTTAGTTGTTCCGGTGCGCGAAGCGCACCCTACAACTTTTCTTTGCGCCCTTTGCGCCCTTTGCGGCTAATTTTCCTTATCCGAATGTTCTTACGGTGCGCGAAGCGCACCCTACAATTTCCTACTCCAACACTCCATGCCTTCTCTACTTCGTGATCGCGTAGCAAAAAGAATCCCGCGGCTCAGCGCTGATGTTGGGATGCACCGACCAGCACTTGAGAATACCTTCCCGCTGCATGCCGATTTTTTCCATGACCCGGGCCGAGGCCAGATTGTCGACGTCGCATACTGCCCAGACGCGATGAATCTCTTTTTGCTTGAGCGCCCAAGCGATGACCGCTTTGAGCGCCTCGGTCATGTAGCCTTGGCGCCAGTAGGCGCGCGCCAGCACATAGCCGAGTTCCCACTTCTCGGCGTTGACGCGAGCGATGATCATACCCATCACCTGCTTATCTTCGGCGCCTTCGATCACCCAATGGAACGCCTTGCCGACGTCCCAGGCGAGCAGACACATCTGCACGTATTCGCGCGTCTCTTCTAGATTCCGATGCGCGCGCCAGCTGACGTATTTGGTCACTTCGGGATCTTGCGCGTATTGGCGAAAGATCGCGTCCGCATCGGCCAGTTTTGCTTTTCTCAGTCGTAAACGTTCTGTCTTAAAGGTTTTCGCTGGGTTTATCACTCTAGGAAGGTCCAACCACTCATGATCGCTGAGTTATAGAGTCGCAAGGAAAAATATTCAAGAGATCAAAGCAGGCAATCGGCATTAGGCAACGGCAATAGTAGTGCATCGAACCGGAAACCGGCGACAACAAAATCTGGCGATACTCTGAGTCTTAACTAATGCCCAATGCCTATTGCCTGTATTCTCACTGCGGCGCGATGATTTGTTTCAGCTTCGCCAGCATGGCCGGGCTCGTCTTGAGTAGTCCATGAATAGTCTTCTCGAGTTCCTCGCCGGTGAGCGGGCTGATTTCGAGGTTGGATTTTTCGGCGTCGGTGAGAAACCCAGGATCGTTCATGGTCGCGGTAAAAGCTTTACGCAGGATCTGCACGCGCTCCTTCGGCGTGCCGGGAGAAAGCACAAACGGCCGGCTTGCCGCGCTGATGTCATGGACGCCGATCTGAATCAATTGGCGCGCTTCTTCGGTCTTGGCGAAGCTGATCGCCAGCGCGACTTTTGGCAGTTCCGCATGAGGTTTCGGCAGCGCCTGCAAGACCATCACGAGCTCCCCGCTCTCGAGGAAATTTTTCCATAGCGACCGTAAACTTTCCCACCCCGTGCAAACCCCGTGCAGCTCTCCCCTTTCCACCGCCACGCGCATTTCGCCGGTACTCTTGTAGCCAAGCACCAACTGCAGCGGAAAACCTAGACTCGCGTTTAGCAGCCGCGAGGTATCATGGGCCCCAGTCCCCGGCGCAGTGGCGCCCATTCGCGGCGCAACCTTCGAGACCAGCCATTTGTCCGCGCTGTCAATGCCGCTCGCCTTGGAAAATCCGCAGGCGATCTCGACCTTGGCCACGGAGCCGACGTATTCAAACCTTGCTGAATTAAAATCTAACTCCTTCTGTCCCATCGCTTGCAGCAGGAATAAGTTGCCGTTGAAGTGTCCGATCGTAAGGCCGTCGGACCGGGCGATCTTATAGAGATGATTGGCTGAGACCAAGCTGCCGGCGCCCGGCATGTTCTCCACGATAAAAGCCGGATTTCCGGGAATATGTTTACCCATGTGCCGGGCAATAGTGCGCGCGTAGAAATCGTAACCGCCGCCCGGCGCGTAGCCGACCACCAGACGAATAGTCTTGCCACGGTAGTACTCGTGGTTGTTGGCAAGGCCGCGGTTCGATAAGCCAAGCGATATCAGCACCGTCACCAATCCTGCGACAAAGTAAAACAAGGAATGTTCCTCCAAATGCCCCGTCTAGCTTGATCTCGTAGCACAAAGCGACGATGTTCGCTCAGGCTAAATCCCTCCGTTAATAAACGGGGCATTTCGCCTGCGGGGTATTAACCCGCAGGCGACCAAAGGGGATGCTCGCCCCCTTTGGATTCCCCATTTGATGGTGCCCGCAGCAAGCTGCGGGGAATATTAGATTGAACGGCCACAACGCAGCCCATGCCATGGT
>JAERMN010000541.1 GCA_016844625.1 Deltaproteobacteria bacterium | reverse complement strand
TGCGCCAACTCCCAGAGGGCGGGTTTCAAACCCGCCCCTACGAATCCCAATTCTTTTTTGCGCACTTTGCATTGCTAAGCCAAAAAATTTGCGCCGCTCGCGTACATCTTCGGATATTCCTCTCGCCAAGCGCGCCAAGGACGCCAAGTTCGGAGATCAATTTCTTTTCTTTGCGCCCTTTGCGTGCTTTGCGCGAGATATTCCGAGACTAACCGGTGCGCGAAGCGCACCCTACGAAAACTCCGAACTTCGTGCTCTTCGTGTCCTTCGTGGTGAACATTTTCTTGCTTATTTGGCTCCGGCTTTGCCGCGCAGGTTCATTTGCTTAGCAACTTTTTCAACCACTCGATCACTTCCGGCGGCTGCTCGATGACTTCTTTCGCCAGTGCTTGTAAGTCTTCACCGCGCGTCGGCCGGATTTCCCAGCCGGCTTTTTTTGCTTCACTGAGGAAATCTGGATCTTTCATGGTCTTGCTGAAGGCGTCGCGGAGAATGGCCACGCGATCGGCGGGGATGCCCGGCGTGGCTAGGATCGGCCAGGCACCGAAACCGCCGACGCCTAAATAGACCAGTGTCTGGCGCCGTTTGATTTCCGGCGTCTTGTGTTGGTCCATCAGCTCAAAGAGAGTCGGCACGTCGGGGATTCTCGGATTGCGCTGCCGCGAGGTTTGCAGCATGATGCGCACAAATCCGGTGCGATGCCACGTGACGAATGGTTCGCGGGCGAAAAACGCCGCAATGGTGATGGCGCGGCATTGCGCCTCGCCTCTTTCGATCGCCAGATCCATCTCCGCGCCGCCGGGATAGCCGGTGATCAGATTAAATTTTAGCCCGATCATTTCATCGAAAAGCTTCGGCACATCGTGGCCGCTCGTGCCCACTCCGGTGGCGGCGCAGCGCGGCGGCGTTTTCGCGTTACGGATATCGTCGAGCGTCTTGTAAGGCGCATCCGCGCGCATGAATAATAAATGGCCGTTGCGCTCTGGCGCGCCGATAAAGTTGAACTTCGGCCAATTGAACTTGGCCTCTTTACTGCCAACGAGCTGCGCGTAATAGAGCGCTGGAGAAGGGGAGCCGAGGGTCAAGCCGTCAGGTTTGGCGATGTTGTAGACGTGATTAGCCGCGATCATGCCGCCCGCCCCCGGCATGTTCTGCACGATGATCGCCGGATTGCCGGGAATATGTTTGCCCATATGGCGCGAGTAAGCACGCGCAAACAAATCATGCGTGTCGCCCGGCAAATTGCCGACGACGATGCGGAGGGTTTTGCTCTGATAGAAGTTTGCTTGCGCGAACAGCGGTTCAAGGTCCAAGAGTTCAAAAGTAAGAACGGAAAGGAGTGCGAGAACCTTGAACGTTTGAACCTTTAAACATTTAAACCTATGCTTCATGAGTTTCTCCCTGTCGCAGTTGTTACATGCCGAGTAGTTTTTTCATTCGCTCGACCACATCGGGCGGCGTGCTCATAGCTTCCTTGGCCAACGCTTCGATTTCCTGACCCGGCGACGGATCGATCTCTAACCTGCGCCGTTCCGCCTCCGCCAAAAATGCTGGGTCGCTCACCGATTTGTCGAAAGCTTCGCGCAGTATCTTCAGTCGGTCAGGCGACACCGAAGGCGGGGCGACGATCGGCCGACCGAGATCGCTGGCAATCAATACGACCTTGGCAAGCCGTCTGACTCCGTCCGTGGTCTTGTACTTATCCATGAGTTCGAACATCGTTGGCACCTCTTTGAGGCGCGCGTCGCGTTTGTTGCCTGTTTGATAAAGCACGCGCACGAAATTATTTTTACGCCAGGTAAAATAGGGCTCCCGTGCGTGAAACGCCGTGATGGTGAACGAGCGGCAGACGACTTCGCCCCGTTCCACCGCGAGGTCGACGTCTTGCCCCGCTTGGTAACCGGTGACGATGTCGAATTTTGCGCCGACAGCTTCTTCAAGCAGTTTAGGAATATAATAGCCGGTGGATGTCGTGCTGCTAGTGCCGCATTTCGGCGCGACCTTGGCTGCGCGAACGTCTTCGACCGTTTTGAAGGGTGTGTCTGTGCGCATGTACATCATGTGGTTTGAGCCAACCGGGCTGCCGATCCAAGTGAATTTATTCCAGTCGAATTTGGCCTCGGCTCTCTTCACGAGTTGGTCGAAATAGAGCGCGGGATAGATCGCGCCCAGTGTCAAACCATCGGGCTTGGCGAGATTGTACAGTTGATTCGCGGCGATCAGCGATGCGGCGCCGGGGACGTTTTGAATAATGATATTGGGATTTCCCGGGATATACTTCGGCAGATACTCCGCCAGCAGCCGCGGGTATAGATCATAAACATCGCCGGCCTTGGTGCCGACGATCATCGTGATGGTTTTGCCTTGATAGAAATTGGCCTGGGCGAATGCTTGTTCAAGTTTCAAAGGGTCCAAAAGTTCAAGGACGGAGAAGAGCAAAAATCCGAGGACTTTGAACGTTTGAACCCTTGCCTTCGATAAACTCAGGCCCTGAGCCTGCCGAAGGGAACGTTTGAACGAATATTGAGATCCACGCGTCATGAATCACCTCATTCTTTTGTAGAGTGTCTGGCGCGGGTTATGAATATCGCGGAGTCCGTCCTGAGTGCAATCGAAAATTCTTACGGTAGGGGTTCAGTTTCGTCAAAATTTGTAGGGGCAACCCTATGTGGTTGCCCGTTCGGAGGGCAGGCATCCTTCGATTGACTCAGGGCACGCTCCGGCCTGCCCCTACATCGATGCGGCGTTGAAATCAAACTGAACCACAACCATTCTTACTGTTGCCTATTGCCCAATGGCTATTGCCTTCTTGTCACTTGATCACTTTCGTCACCCGCATCAGCACGATCGGCGGAATCGTCAGGCCAAGCGCATTGGCGGTTTTGAGGTTGATAGTGAATTCGAACCCCATCGGTCGCTCGACCGGTAGGTCGGCGGGTTTGGCGCCCTTGAGGATTCTGTCGATGAGGTAAGCGACGCGCTTGGGTTGTTCGGCCTCGTCGGCTGCGTAGGACATCAAGCCACCGCTGGCGACAAATTCTCCCCGAGGGGATATCGCCGGCAAC
>JAERMN010000100.1 GCA_016844625.1 Deltaproteobacteria bacterium | reverse complement strand
CGATTTCGAGATTGGCTTTGTTGGCGTCGTTTAAGAGATCAGGATCCTTCACCGCTTGCATGAACGCTCTGCGTAGAAGCTGTACGCGTTCCTTCGGCGTGTTCGGCGGCAACGAGTAGCTGTAGGTGATTGCGGCCGGTTGATGCACGCCGGCTTCGATCAGTTGCCGAGCTTCGGGGGTTTTGGCGAAGCTGATCGACAGCGGTACCTTGGGCAGATCTGCATGCGCCTTAGGCGCGCTTTGCAGCACGACCATGACCTGCCCCGACTCGATCGCCTTGCGCCAGGTGCTGCGCACCGACGCCCAAGAAAAACCGCAGATACCGTCGACTTCGCCTGACTCCACCGCCACGCGAATATCCGCAGTGCCCTTGTAGCCGGTGATTAGGCGCATCGGCAGGCCGATCGCTTCCTTCAGAATTTTCGGCCCGTCGTCCGTCGGCGTGCCGGGAGCGCTGCCGCCTAATTTGAGCGGAGTCTTGGACGCGAGCCATTGCTCGCCGCTGGCGATGCCGATTTTCTGGCTGAGGACACACAAGTCGTGGTTATAACCCGGCGCGCCCATCCACTCCATTTTGCGCGCGTCGAAGTTGATTCCTTGCGCGCCGACCAGTTGACTGAGAATCTGGTTGCCGTTGAACGCGCCAATGGTGAGACCGTCGGCCTTCGCCACTTTGTAAATGTGATTTGCCGCGATCAGACTTCCGGCTCCAGTCATGTTCTCGACGATGACGGTGGGGTTACCTGGAACATATTTGCCCATGTAGCGCGACAACGTGCGGGCATACGTATCGAAACCGCCACCGGCGGAAAAGCCGACGATAATGCGGACGACCTTGCCGCGGTAAAATTCGTCGGGGCTCGAAGCGGCGAGCGATGCATGAGCAAGGGCCAATGTGATGATGAGAATGATCGAGCGCAACATCTTTCGACTCATAAAATTGCCTTTCGCGGACCCAACTAACCCCGCGCCACAAGTTACGCGAACTCAGCGCCAGCCGTCAATCGGTATTGCAAGAATCATTGACAAGGAATTTATTTCCACATAATCATCCGAATCGGAGGTAGTGCTCATGAACACCAAGCTTCAGTGTTACTTGCTTGTGGCTTTGCTTGCTCTGCCGGGAGTTGTGCGCGCCGATGATTTCTACCGCGGCAAGACCGTGCGCGTCATCGTCGGCGGCAGCGCCGGCGGCGGTTTCGATATCTATAGCCGCGCCATGGCGCGCCACATGGCCAAGCATATTCCCGGCAACCCGACGCTAATCGTCGAAAACATGACCGGCGCCGGCACACTGATCGCGGCCAAGTATCTCCACAGCAGCGCCAAACCCGACGGGCTCAGCTTTGGTATGTTCAACGGCGCGCTGATTCTCGGACGCGTACTCGGCATGAAGGGCATCGATTTCGAAGTCAGAGAGCTGGAGTTTCTCGGCGTGCCGGTACAGGACAACACCGTGTGCGCGCTGCGCAAAGAAAGCGGCGTGGCCAACATGGATCAATGGTTGGCCGCCAAGATTCCGATCAAGCTGGGCGGCTTGAGCCCAGGGAACAGCACCAGCGACGTGGCGCGTATCATTCAAACCGCGCTCAATCTACCTGTACAACTCGTCGAGGGCTATAAAGGCACCAATGAGATTCGCTTGGCCGCCGACGCCGGCGAACTGCACGGCGCCTGCTGGGCTTGGGAAACTTTAAAAGTCGCCTGGGCAAAAGCGATTCCCGCGGGCGAGGTCAATGTGGTCTTGCAAGTCACGGCAAAAAAAATCTCCGAGCTGCCCAACGTGCCGATGGCCCTCGACCTGGCCAAGACCGACGAAGCGCGCCAGCTGCTCAAAGCCGGCGCCATCGACCCGGCGGCGATCGTGCGAATTTACGTGACCACACCGCACACCCCCAAAGACCGGCTCATAATCTTGCGTACCGCCTTCGCCAAAACTCTAGTCGATCCGGAATTTACCGCCGAGGCGAATAAGGCTAACTTGGACATCAACCCGCTCACCGGCGACGAAGTGAAAAAGATCGTCGATGATTTGTTCAAGCTCAACCCGGCGGTCAAGAGCAGGCTTGCCGCCGTCCTGGCGCCCAAGTGAGTTGATTCGAATTGTTCTCTGGAGAAACCGATATGCCGCAAGCAATCAAATTATCGTCCACGCGTTTTTTCCTCATCGCCTTCGGGTTACTGGCAATGTCTCAGATCGTTATCCCTGCAGTCCAGAGCGCGGAACTCAAGCCCGAGAAAACTAAGCTCGAAGTCGCCATCGCCGCTACCGGTCCACTCTATTTGCCATTACTGCTCGCCGCCGACGCCGGCTATTTCGCCAAGCGCGGCTTGCAGGTGAACCTCACGGTACTGAGCGCGACGGCCTCCGCCCAAGCGCTGCTCTCGGGCACAGTCGATATTTATCAAGGCGGCACGGCGACGATCCACGCCATCGTCGCCGGCTCCGACCTGATCTACATCGCCGCTGCGGTCGACAAGAGCACGTTGGTGTTGTTCGGCCAAAAAGGCATCACGACGCTCGAAGGATTGCGCGGTAAATCAGTGGCGACAACTTCGGTCGGCGCCTTCGGCGAGATCGCTATTCGAAAGACCGCCAAGGAGCGCGGCATGGAAATCGGCAAAGACATCAAGCTGCTCTATCACAAGGGACCGCCGGACGCGCTGTCGACTTTTATGCTCAACAACGCCGACGGGCTCATCGTTACGCCGCCACAGACTGAAATGGCCAAAAGCAAAGGCTACCCTGTGATCATTGACTTCTACCAGCGCGGCTTCAAAATCATCGGCCCCGGCACCGGTGTCGCGCGCTCCTTTGTCCAGAAGAATCCGAACACATTGAAAATTTTTTTGATGGGCTATCTTGACGGTGTCAAGCGCGCCATTGACGATCCGACCACCGCCAAACAGATCGAATCCCATTACACCAAAGTCACCGACCCGCAGCTTTTGGAGATCAGCTATCAGGAAGGCCGCAAGGTCTGGAACAAAGACATGACCGTCGATCCCGACCCAATCCGCACCGTGCTCGAACAATCGACAGTCGCCAAAGCCGCCGATCTCGACCCGCGCCGCTTCTTCGACAACACGCTGATCAAAGAGGTCAACCGCGACTACGCCTCTAAGTTGTTTCCTGGGCAGGTGAAGTGACGAGGGATGCGAATTGATTGCGACGGCGGGTATCTGCGCCAAGCGCCTCCACCCACCTTACGTCTTGGAAGAATTCTCGGACACTTCCCCGTAGGATGGATGGAGCCCTTCGGCGGGGCTCAGGATAGACTCCGCGATACCCATCGCTTTGCTTCTGCCTGCCGACGATATCTCGAAAGCTCAGTTCTCGCGGGACATTCGCTTCGCTGTTGAGCATCAACGGCGGTTTCTGATAGTGATACTCGCGGAAACATTTTTACCGAAAGCTGGAGAAACCCCCATGCGCATTATCGATGCCGACGGCCACGTATTGGAACGGGACATCCCCTGGGCGGATTTGATTGACGCGCCCTATCGCGATCGCGCGCCGCGCGCAGTCAAAGACAACCGCGGCTTTACCTTCATCATGATGGAAGGCAAACTCACACCCAAACCGGTCGGCAAAGCATGTAGCTTCGTCGGCGCCCCGCGCAGCCGTCATCCGCAGCCCACCACTGGTATGACCGATCCCGTGCAGCGTCTGAAAGACATGGACCTTGAAGGCATCGACACCGCCGTGCTCTTCGGCACATCGCCGTTCTTAAGCTTGCCGTTTGTTGAAGACAAAGATTTGGCCTGCGCGGTTGCGCGAGTTTACAACAACTGGCTCGCCGGCTACTGCAAAGCCGACCCGCGCCGGCTCAAGGGCGTCGCCGCAGTCGCGATCCAAGATCCGGTCGAAGCGGTTAAAGAACTGCGCCGCGCCGTCCAAGAACTAAAAATCGTCGCCGTCGCCACACCGCCGATATCGGCGTCGAAGAAAAACTTGGACGATTCCGACCTCTATCCGTTTTTCGCCGAGGCCGAGCGCTTGAATGTCCCAGTGTGCATCCACGTCGGCGCGGGTGACGGTGTGCCGGCAGCCACGGAACGTTTCGATCACCCTCTCTATACCCATGCGATGGCGCATCCATTCGAACAGATGATCGCCGCGCTGTGCGTCGTCTGCGGCGGCCTGCTCGAACGTTTTCCTAAATTGAAATTCGCCTTCATGGAAGCGGGTTGCGGCTGGGTTCCCTACTGGATGGAGAGGTTGGACGAGCACTATGAGATTCTCCAGCCGACAGTACCCTGGCTGACCAAACCGCCGAGCGAATACATGAAGAGCGGCCAGATGTTCTATGCCTTTGAGATGGAAGAAAAGATGTTGCCCTACGTCGCCGAATTTGTCGGCGCCGAGCGCTTAATCTTCGCCACCGACTACAACCACAGCGACTCGAAATTTCCCCACACCGTCGAAGAAGTGATGCAGCGGACGGATTTAAGCGATGGGTTAAAGGCGAAAATCATGGGCGAGAACGCGGCGCAATTGTACAATCTTTGAAATCGGAGTGATGAAGTGTTGGAGTCATGGAGTAGTGATTCCGGAATATTCCGAAACCCACCACTCCAGTACTCCATCACTCCATATCCCCCTCAGATTCCGTACAGTGCTTTGGCATTGTCGTAGAGAATCTTGTCGATGATGCGCGGCTCGACTTCGCCCTTCTCCTTGATCGTCCGCAGCGCGGCGATTTCCGATGACGTATCGTTGTGGCCGTAGTCCGAGCCGATGACGATATTGTCTTCCCCGGAATATTTCAGCACATAGGGCAGATCGTCGTCGGTCTGGCAGGCGACGTAAACATGATTGTCGCGAATCAAGTTGCGCGCCACCGTATTGTCGGCCCGGTCCAAGCGGCGCGCGATTTCCACCGCCATGTACGGCACCCACTGGGCGCGCACCTCGATGAAGCCAAATCTGAGTTTGGGAAACTTCTTCGGCACGCCGTCATGAACAATGGCGTGAAATGCCGACAGCACCGGCGCTTTGAAGCGCATGAAGCCGCTCTCGCCGTCGAACATTTGCACCCAGTCGAAGTTACCGGTAGACGCATGAACACAAATCGGCAGCTGGGCTTTCTCGGCAGCCTCGTAAAGCGGAAAAAAGTACGGATGGCTGAGCCGCTTGTCGTCTACCAATCCGCGCATGAAGATGCCGCAGGCGCCATTTGATTTAGCGAACTCAACTTCGGCGACCGTGCTGGCCATGTCGATCACCGGCACCACCGCGATCCAGCGAAGCCGCCCCTCGCCCTTGGCCGAAATATCGACCAGCCATTGGTTGTAGCTCCGGCAGATGGCATTCTCGACTTCTGCCTTGGCTGTGAGCGGACGAAGAAACAGCGATGGATAAAGCACTTGGACGTCGATGTTGAGGTCGTCCATATGTCGGAGCCGGCCTTTGATGTCGCGCATTTCACAGATTTCGATAGGCAGGTGACGGTCAAAGTTAACGCCGCGGTGAAACACCCGCCCATCGATCAACCAATTCTGCGGCCGTGCGCCACCAGGTGTGACTAGAAATGGTCTAAGCTTTTCATTCTCGATGTAGCTCCAAGTCTCTTCGCTCTCGATCACATGGGCGTCAGCATCAATCGTAGGCATGATAAATCCTCCGCAACGAATAGAATCGTGTTCGCCAAAGTAACTCCATTCGCCGTCAAGCGTCAAATAGTTAGTTTCGTTGGATTACGAGCGACGGTGGGCGCTTGGAAGGCCGAGCCATTGCGGATCTAAGTCGTAGATACTTACTCAGGTTTGCGGATTATGTTAAACTTGGTGAAGCCAAAGGGTCAATTGATCGTCCAAATAGGCGACACGGAACCGACGGGTCTATATTTATCGAAAACCTAGGGAGGCAAGAATGAAAACAACGCAAAGGTTGCTTGGATTGCTGATATTCCCGCTCCTGGCTTTTGCCGGTTGCCACGAGCTTGGCCATGATGGGCCAGGCGATTATGGCAGCGTTAGCAGCAGCAATATCACCGGCGAGATCCAATACGTCGACACGCGGGCGTTAGAAATCGAAATCCGCGCCGACTCGGGACGCACATCGGTGGTCCGCTACGACAATAATACGCGAGTCGTTTATCAACAGCGCAACTACGCGGTGTCCAATCTGGAGCCGGGGGATCAAGTTGCAATGCGCACACAAGATCGCAATGGCCGGCTTTATACCGACCTTGTCACCGTCAGGGATAGCGTTCAGAACCGAGTCTACAGCGGTGCTACCGGAGTGCTGCGCGGCACGGTGCAAAGAAACGACCCGCGCTATAGCTCCATGGTGATGGAGACCAATGACAAGCGCCAAGTCGCCTTCTACTATGACGCCCAAACCCGAGTACGCTACCGAAACCGCGACTACCCAGTGCAAAACATTCAGGCCGGGGACGTTGTCGACGTCCGGACCAGGGACCGTAACCAGCAAACGCCGACCGCAGAACTAATCACGGTTACCTCGACCGCTCAGGACCGAACCGGTCCCACGGGTGCTAGTTTGGGCCGCTTGGAAACCCTCGAAGGGCGAGTCGAATATGTCGACACTCGCCGCGGTCTCTTCGAACTACGCGGTCCGAGTAATCGGTTGGTGGTGGTCAATCTGCAATACAATCCACCGCGCACTATTAGCGAACGATTCAATCGCATGCGCGAAGGGGAGACTGTCCGTATCGATGGACGATTTACCAACCAGGACCGCTTTGAGCTGGAAAACTTCCGCTAGAATATCTTGATGCGACACCCCCCGTGCCTGGCTGAGCGCTAGGTACGGGGGCGTCTTTGTTTAACCCGGCTTCCGCAGTTGGAATTACAACCTATTATAAGAATTTGCCGCTAGAGTCCTCTCCGCCAGAGTCCATATGCGCGGATGATTCGCCGGACAAGAATCCCCATAGAGATGCTTTCTGCGCCAAAGCCGCTTAGCCAATCGGCATCAAACAAGTAGCCGATCGCCATTGCCGTTGACGCCACCAAAATCAGCCGATAGCTTCCAGGTCAACCCGCATAAACAATCCTGAAACTTGAGACATTCTTGGAATTTGGCGTAGACAATTGAATTCTCCGTCGATATAAGCGTCAAATAAAAGCTTGTCAGTCAATGCTTTGTTAGGTATGATTTTAACACTCGCCACGGAGGAGAATTATGAAAACTAAAAAGTCCATGTTCGGATTTTTCCTATTAGCAATCTTAGTATTGGCCGGTTGCCACGAGTTTGGTCATAACGGATTCGGTGGTTATGGTGGCTCCCGGAATAGTCTTCGCGGCACCGTTCAAAGAAACGATCCCCGCTATAGCTCAATCCTGTTTGAAGGTGACGATCGTCGCGCAGTCGCTTTCTATCACAACGCTCAGACCCGCGTGCGGTACCGTGACCGCGACTACCCCGTACAAAACATCCAACCCGGCGATTATATAGAACTCGTAGCCAGGGATATCAACGCTACCAACCCCACTGCGGACACGATCACGGTAATCTCCCTAGCAATTAGCGGTGGCGCTGGAGGACGATGAGAATCCTTCGACGGCAGAGTCGAGGCGATCGACGCTGGCGGTGCTACCTTCGAAGTAAGAGGCCCGAATAATCGGGCGATAGGTGTCGAGCTGCCGTCAAACCCATCGCGTGCCGTAAGTGACCGCTTCAATCGTCGACGCAAGGCTGAAGGCGTACGTCTCGAGGGTAAATTTGCCCAGCAAAATCGCTTTGAACTGATAAACTTGCTATAGGATACAGGCCCTATTCCCAGCGCGTAACCCGCATGCGCGGAGAATAGGGCCATTAATGCAGGATTTGTTTAAAAAAGTCGTTGCCTTTATCGTCGACCAGAATAAACGCCGGAAAATCTTCCACTTCGATTTTATAGACCGCTTCCATTCCTAACTCGGGATATTCCAACACTTCAACTTTTTTGATGTTCTCCTTGGCGAGGATCGCCGCCGGCCCGCCGATGGAGCCGATATAGAAGCCGCCATATTTTTTACACGCATCGGTCACCTGCTGGCTGCGGTTTCCTTTCGCCAAGGTGATCAGCGCCGCACCGTAGGATTGAAACAATTCGACATAGGAATCCATGCGCCCCGCCGTGGTCGGACCGAAAGAACCTGACGGTAATCCCTCCGGCGTCTTCGCCGGTCCAGCGTAATAAATCGGATGATCTTTGAGATACTGCGGCAGCCTCTCACCTTTATCTAAACGCTCTTTGAGTTTCGCGTGAGCGATGTCGCGCGCCACGATCATCGTCCCGGTTAGCGATAATTGCGTCGTCACCGGATACTTGGTTAGCTGCGCCAGAATCTCTGCCATCGGCCGATTGAGATCGACTTTGACGACGTTGCTCGCCACCTTACCACGATAATCTTCTGGAATGAGTCGGCCCGGCTCGCGTTCTAGCTCTTCCAGCCAGATGCCATCCTTGTTGATCTTGCCTTTGACATTGCGATCCGCCGAGCAAGAAACGCCCATGCCGACCGGACATGACGCGCCGTGGCGCGGCAAGCGAATGACGCAAAGGTCCAAGGCGAAATATTTTCCGCCAAACTGCGCGCCGTAACCGGACTTGTAAGCCTGCTCAAGCATGCGACTTTCGGTCTCTGTATCGCGGAAGGCGCGGCCATGCACGTTACCGCTGGTCGGCAAATGATCAAGGTAGCCGGTCGATGCCAACTTCACGGTCTTCAAGCACGCCTCAGCCGACGTGCCGCCAATGACAAATACTAAATGATACGGCGGGCAGCCGGCGGTGCCGAGAGTGTTCATTTTTTCGGTGAGAAATTTTTCCAAGCTCGCCGGATTGAGCAGCGCCTT
>JAERMN010000540.1 GCA_016844625.1 Deltaproteobacteria bacterium | reverse complement strand
GGCGCTGATTCCTTTCATCACCGCGGGTGATCCGGATTTGGCGACGACGCTGAAGATCATGCGCGAGCTCGAACGGAGCGGCGCGGATTGCATCGAGCTCGGCATTCCGTTTTCCGATCCGAGCGCCGATGGGCCGACGATTCAACGTTCTTCCGAGCGCGCTTTGAAAAGGCCCGTGCCGCTGTCGGCGGTTTTCCACCTGCTGCGCGATTTTAGACGCGACTCCGAAGTCCCGGTGGTACTCTTCGGTTACTTTAATCCATTTTTTCGCTTCGGTTTGGAAAAATTTGCCCGTGACGCGGCGCGCGCGGGCGCCGACGGCGTGCTGTGCGTCGATTTGCCGCCGGAAGAAAGTGCCGAACTTAAGCGCTGGACCGATAGGGTGGGGATCGATCTAATTTTTCTCTTAGCGCCGACCAGCGGGCCGGACCGGGTAAAGTTGGTCGCGCGCCAGGGACGGGGCTTTATCTATTACGTCTCGGTCACCGGTGTGACCGGGGCGCGCCGGTCGTTTGACGATAACCTGAAAGCGCAAGTAGCGCGGGTGCGCAAAGCCGGTGCGTTGCCGGTTGGCGTCGGTTTTGGCATTTCGACGCCCGAGCAAGCAGCCTGGATCGCGGGGTTCGCCGATGCCGCAGTGGTCGGCAGCGCGCTGGTGGAAAAAATCGCGCGCGCCAAGGGCAAAAGCGAGAAGGTCAAACAAGCCGGCATCTTCGCCGCCCAACTCAAGCGGGCGATGCGTCAGGCGAATAAACCCAAGTAGCATGAGTTCCCCGCCGAAATAATGATCATTGCTAGCCCGGATTTTTCGTGGTGCAACAGCGATCGAGGCGAAACCCTTCCGGAGCTAAGGCAAAGCGGCTCTGCCTTGAAGAGGCACGCGCGGCGATCTGCTCTGAAATCACCCGTGAAAAGGTCAAACCTCTTGCCGAGCACCGAACATGACGATGAAACATTTGGCGCTGACGCCTTCGCTCCTACAGGGTTCCAGCTCGATCGACACCCTGTCGTTCGCTTTCCTGGTAGTATGAATAATCCGGGCCAGCAATCGCAGCGGGCAGTCGGTGATGGATAGCTATTCAGAAACCCTCGAGCGAATCTATAATCTGCGCGGCGGCATCATCGATTTGCGCCTGGACCGCATGGAGCGAGCGCTGGCACTGTTCGATCATCCGGAGAAAAAGTTTTTGTCTCTCCATATCGCCGGCACCAACGGCAAAGGCTCGACTTCGGCGATGCTCCATCGCATGCTCTCCTTGGCCGGCTATCGAACCGCGCTTTATACTTCGCCGCACTTGGTTTCGTTCACCGAGCGCCTGCGCATCGGCGACACTGAGATGACTCAAGACGATGTCATCACACTTGCCGACGAAGTGCGCCGGTGTACCGAAGCCGCGGCTGTAACCTTGACGTTCTTCGAATTCGTTACAGTCATGGCATTCGTTTACTTCGCGCGCCAGCAGGTCGATATCGCGGTCATCGAGGTCGGCTTAGGTGGGCGGCTCGATGCGACGAATGTTGTCACCCCGTTAGTTTCGGTGATCACGACAATCTCAAAGGATCACCAGGCCTATCTCGGACCGGATGAGTTATCGATCGCCGGCGAAAAGGGCGGCATTATCAAAGCCAGAGTACCGGTTGTATTCGGCAAGTTGTCGCCAGAGGTTTCACAGCTGCTTAAAACAATTGCCGATGAACGCGGCTCTCCGAGCTATTTTCTCGGCGCAGATTTCGGATTTTCCTTGAAAAATGAAGGGCTTTTCGATTATACAGGTATAAAACAAAATTCTTCGGATTTGACACTTGGGCTCCGCGGGCAGCATCAACGGGCTAATGCAGCGGTGGCCTTGGCGACATTGGAATTGATTGAGGATCGCTTTCCAGTTGGCGAGCAGGCGCGGCGCGACGGTCTAGCGACAGTTCGCTGGCCGGGGCGGCTGGAGGTGATGCTCGAACGGCCGCTGGTCATCATCGACGGGGCGCATAACAGCGAAGGAGTTCAGGCGCTCGTCAGCGAACTTAACGAACTGCGCCGAGGGCGCAAGATTAAGTTGCTGTTCGCCGCCATGGCGGACAAGGAGTGGGAGCTGATGTTAGGCGCACTCGGGAAGGCCGTAGATGAAATCGTCTTCACCCGCGTTGAAATGGAACGCAGCGCCGAGCCCGAACAGTTAGCGGAAAAGCTCGAGGCTGGCATTCCTCGGCGCGCGATTCGCGACGCGCGAGTTGCATTGCGTACGCTGCTCGCAGAATCGCAAGACCATGATATTATTGTCGTCGCTGGATCGCTCTATCTAGTCGGCGAGATTCGTCCGTTACTACAGAATATTGCCGTTACCAAAGCGACAACTGCTTAGATCTCAAGGCGTACACCGCAACAATTAAGAAGATGAAACTGAAACCTGAATTCTTCGCTCTGGCGTTTGCCGCGATGACGTCGGTCCTCATGGCGCGCGCTGGCGCCGCTCAAGTCGCCACGAAGGCTGCCCCAGGGGGCAGCGGTGAGATCAACGTCACCGCAGATAAAATAACCGCGGGCAACGGCGCGAATCAGATCGAGGCCAGCGGCAACGTTGAAATCAAGCGTCAGGAAATGACGCTCAAAGCCGGTGCAGTGCGTTTCAATCGCCAAACTCAGGAAGTCGAAGCCAGCGGCAGGGTGAGCGTCGACGACCCGGAGTGGAAGGTCAGGTCAGCCGACTCGATCAAGATGAATATGGCGACGGAAATGGGAGTGATCGAGAATGGCGATGTGTTCCTGGAAGAAGGCCACGTCAGCATCTCGGGCCGGCGTTTCCAAAAATTCGGCGGCCAGACCTACCATGTCGACGACGGATTCTTTACCACCTGTCTTTGTGAGTCGGGAAGCCCGTCGTGGAAGTTTTCCGCCGAGCAAATGGATCTCACGCTCGAAGGCAGTGGCACGATCAAGAACGGTTATCTTTATGTTCTCGATGTCCCGGTGTTTTATTTACCCTACGGAGTTTTCCCGCTCCGTACTGAACGACAAACCGGCTTTCTCTTTCCGAAGTTTGGCCACTCAACCATAGAAGGTTTTCGCTATCAACAGCCGTTTTT
>JAERMN010000099.1 GCA_016844625.1 Deltaproteobacteria bacterium | reverse complement strand
TAGAACGAGCCGCCGGTGATGGTCGCGGCCATGCCGGGCGTGAGCACGGCTTTGCCGCCGTCGGGAAAGCGCATAGTGCATTCTCCGTCGATGACAATGAAGGTTTGATCGGCGTTGTGGCAATGCATTTCGTCTTTGTGGCCTGGTTTGTAGTAGTGCATCCAAGCGTGAAAACGCGGCGTGTTGAAAATCTCTTTGCGCTTTTTTTCCTGGTGGGCGAAATCGACCATGTCGATGACTTCGATGGGCATAATACGTCCTCCTTATGTTGGTGTTGGTAAAATTGATAATCTTGTAAGGCTTGCGCAATTCTCACGATCTCGGAGGGCGGGTTTAAAACCCGCCCCTACAAATCCTGAATTATTTTTATGCGTCTTTTGTGTTCTTTGCGGCCATTCTTATTTTTTAGAGCACTGCGGTGACTTCGATTTGAAACAAATTCTTGCCGCGCAGGTCCACTTTGAGCGCATGGCGCGCCGGACGGTCGTGCTCGTCAGGAAACATTTTCTCCCACGGGACGTTGACCTGGTCGCGGTATTTTTCATCTTTCAGATAGAGTTTCACATGGGCGATGTTGTCGACCGTGCCGCCGACGCTCTCCATGAAAAGCGCCAAGTTACGAAACATCGCTTCGGCCTGTTCACCCGGATCCTCCGACAGCACGCCCGTCTTGGCGTCTTTGCCGCCGATCGCCGAGGAGAAAACCATGTTGCCAATCACTACGCCATTGGGAATCGGCGCACCATGTTCCATGCCTTTGATGTGAATGCTTTTGCGTTTTGCCATTTTAACCTCCAATTCGTCTTGGGTTCAGATGGCTGTTTCATATCACGACGATGAAGCTGACGTCTACCGCTCTGCTCTCGCCACGAGGGACGCATCCCCATCTTCGTCCTCCCCCGCGTCGCGACACTGTGTCGCAATGTCATTCTGAGGAGCGGAGCGACGAAGAATCTGTTTTTTGGTGCGGTGAATTCGAGCTGCCCATACCTCTTTGATGCAGAGACGGAAAAAAAGCAGATCCTTCGCTAAGGCTCAGGATGACTCGAGAACGAGAATTCGGATTGCGACACAGTCTCCGCAAGGGAGGAAACAGGAGGGGAAATCAGCCACAAAGAATGCAATAAAAGATAGGTCTTGTTTCTGGGGTGGCGCGCTAAAGAGCTTTCAATCTCGACTGAAGCGTCTGATCTACATGCCACATCGCCATGCAGTCGTCTTCGTTGTAGATGAGCGCGCGGTCAATGGCGAAGAGATCGCGATTTTCTAAATAGTCCCAGTAGCAGACCATCGACTGGTAGGCGCCGATGTCTTTCTGGCGCCAGTGAAAACCCAGCGCCGGTGCGACGCATTTGATCGAAAAGCTCGGCACGGCCAAATAAATGGCGGATTGAATCGCTTCTTTTAAGTCGACGCACTTCTCGATGAATTGCTCGATCATGCCGGACAGCATCGGCCAACGGCGGGCGACGCGGCGCAGCTGGTGAATCTCGAAATCGGTCCAGTGATAAAAACAAACATCGCGCGCATCTCCGACGTAGTCGAAGAATTCCGTAAAGATGCGCCCTTCGTCTGCGGCGCCCCGGGCGAGAAACTTGACGAACTGGTCGCGCGCGTCGTCGTAGCAGCCGATTAAGTACGTGTGCGGCGGCTCGCTCGGATGAACCGAGTCGGAAGTTTCAAAGTCGAAATAAAGCAACCGATTGGCGCGGGGAATTGTGAGCTGTTGCCCCGGCTTAAAAATCGGTCCGTCGAGCTTGTAGGCTTGGGCTACGTGATAGGCGATCTCGCCGAAGTGCGCGCCGATGATCTCGCTGATTTCTTGCTGGCGGAAATTCCACAGATGATCGACTCGGAAAATTCCCGCTTGGCGCAGCTTTTCGCGCTCCCGTTTCTGAACGCCGGCGAGCAGGAGTAGATCTCTGTCTTGTTGTACGCGCTGGTTGCCGTAGTGACGCCAAGGCGAGCTGGTCGAATTGGGCGGCCGTTTGGCTTCGGGAACGACGCTGCCGTCGCGCAGCGATAGCCAGAGTTGCCGCGCGACGTCGATGTCATTCTCTTTGCCGTCGTAGGGAACGGTTTCGCTGCTGTCTTTGAGCACGATGGTAAGCTCCGGCGCGACATAGCCTTGCAACTGGGCGACGTTGTGGTGGTAAAACGCTGCTTGCAAGACATGGGAGTTTTGCAACGATGCCGATCTTTTGATTTCCACCACCCGGTAGTGAAACGGACCGAGATCGGATGGCTCGCGGTCATCGCGAACCAACAAATCGCCTTTGCCGTAGGTGTCTTGCGCTAAATCCCAAAGCTGCGGCTGGTAGATCGCCGGCGCGCCGGCGAGCATGGCGCGCAAAGTATTCTTGAGCGCGGCAAAGCCGAAGCTGGGTTTGATCTCTAACGCGTCAGGATAATTTGTCTTGACCCAGCGCTGTTCGTATTCGACGCCCTGCTGCATTCTAAGTTTTTCGTACCTTGTGGTTTCATCGACGGCGGCGCTTTTGGGCGCGTGGTGTTCGCACCACAGCCAAAACGGATCTTTGAGCAGGTAATAGCTTAGCGACGGACGGAAAAGAGTGTGGCGATTAAACTTCCGACCAGCGGTGGCGCGCTGAATCAGATCTTCGAGCGTGATTTTGTCCGGCTTGGTCGCCATTGCGTCTTGTCGCGGCGCTGCCGCTAGCCAAAAACTCTGACAAGTTTGCCAGCAAAAGGAAAGTGCCGTGCATGATGATACCCGTCCTGCGCGTCGCTCGGTGCTATGCGATTGCGTAGTGGCGCGGAGACTGCGGGAATCATTGGTGAGGGTGGGCTTGCGGACGAGGCGCGAATTGGCGCCCAGGAATCGTGTGGCGGGTTTTTGGATGAATGCCCAGCGTGACTCAGTTCTGCGGCGCGGCCCGCGCCGATTCGCGGCGGATGAAACCGGGCGGACGGCCATGCTTGGAGTGAATTTCCAGCCAGCCGTCTTTGCCGTTGACTACGTTCACTCTTACCCCCGGCTCGATGTCGCCGACTAGTTGGGAAAACTCGCTGGGTGCGGCATAAACCCGGCTGGCCTGAGTAATCTCATACGTTCCCGCCAAGCGCGCTTCGTTCTTAGCGGTTTGCACTGGTTTGACCTTTCCAATAGTTTCTTTCGCCGGAGTTTTGGCTGGTTCATTCTGAGCAATCGGTGCCGGTGCGCCGCTGACTACTGGCTCGGGTTTGGCGACGTCTACTTTTGGCGTCGCATCTTTTTTCTGGATCACCGCGGACGTCGCGCTGGCGGTCACGGCCGGTGTGGGCCCCTCGACGGTTTGTGAACTCCATAGCGCCACTAGCAACGCGCCCCCCCCTGCCAGCAGGATCATGGCGGGAAAGATGCCGAATCGGCGCTTAGCTTTCTCCGACGTCTGCGCCGTGGCGACTTGCGTCGGCGCGACCATCACCGCGGACTTTTCAAGTACACCGATCTGCGGCTTGGTCGTTTCGCCCGTGTGAGTGACCGTTCTAGACTCGTTCAAGGCGGCGCGGCTTGATCCATCGAATGGTTTGGACATCAACTGGGCGAATGCGTATAGCTCGCCTTTGAATTCGCGCTGCCGTTCTTCCAGCGCTGTTTGTTTGGCGAGCAACGTGTCAAAGGGCTCACGCAGCTGGGCGAACTGGCGCCGGCTTTCTCCCGCTTCGTTAACCCGTCCTTGCCAACGGGCGATTTCGTCGTTGTGCCGCAGACTCTCTTCGCGGAGCGCTTGTTGGTTTCGTTCCGACTCGGCGAGACGCTCACGCAGCGCGTCCAACTCACGGACTTTTTCCGCCCCTGACGATAACTCTTTCTGCAAATCGGCGATCCGAGTTTCCAGCGCTTGGCGCGCGTCACGATGGCTGGCTTCTATGGATTCGATATTGGCAAGCTTTTGTTGGACACCGTCGAATTCGCGGAGCTTTGACTGACTTTCCATGAGCTGTTGTTGCAGGGTCGCTACTTCGGCTTGCAGCTGGCGTTGGCGTTCGGTGGCGTCCTGACTTTGAGAGGAGGAGTCGTTGACTCGCGCTTCGCTCGCTTGCAGGCGTTGTTTCAAGTTTTCAATTTCAGACGTGAGCTGATCGTTGGACGACTGCACCCATTGGGCGTTGGACTGGGTAGTTTCGACGCGCCGCTGATCATCTTGCAGTTCTTCGATGGCTCTTCGGCTCAATTCCAACTTGCTCGAAGCGGTCGCAATCTCGTTTTCGAGCTCTTGGTTTCTCGCCTGTAGTGCGTCGAGCTTTTCGCTGTCCACCACGGCCATCGCCACCGTCGGCGCGGCAACTGCCGCTGGTTGCTCGCCCAGCTTGGCCACGAGTTCCTCGACTTCTTGTCGTTTTTTCTTGAGCTCCCGCTCGGACGCGGCCAGGAATACACCCAGCAGCGCGATGGCCGCGCCGGCGAATATGATGATCCAAATAAATGTGTTTTGCATCTGAGGCTCCTTAACGCTGGTTGGGTTGGCTCTTATTATCCAACGTCGCCAATATTATGCCAAGTAAAAAATGCCGAAGCGAATGGCTAAGGGTCCGATTTAGTGGCTATTTCTTGACCGCTGCAAGAGCTTTGAGCCGGTTCGGCACGGCGCGGGCCGAACAAAATCGTGAATAACGGTGACAATTGTAACCGCCCAGCCGATAATAGTTTTCTGCCCGAAGGGGGGATGGCTCAAGTCGTGCCGATTGGGGGCGTGCCAGAGCTAGAGATCAGCGGCGACATAGGGTATGCACATGAGTAACCCGCGCTCCCAATTAAACTCTCCCGATGTCGGAAACCCACACCACTGCTGCTTCGGTTCATTCGCGCACCGAAGAGCGAGCCATCCTCACGGTGACCTGCCTAGCCGCGTTTCTTTTTTTCAACAGCTTCGGCAGCATCGGCGTCGCTCTGCCGGCGATTCAAAAACAATTTGGCAACAGCTTGTCCGAAATCCAATGGATCACGCTGATGGGCGTAGTGACGATTTCCAGCCTATCGTTTTGTTTCGGCAGGCTTGGTGGCCGCTTGGGTCAGCGTCGGCTCTACAAAGCCGGTGTGGCCCTTTATGCTGCCGGCGCAGGATTGGGGGGAATGTCTGCTTCGTTCCTACAGCTCCTCGGCGCGCGCGCTGTGATGGCGCTGGGGCTTGCCATGGCGCTGCCGATGTCGACGGCGATTCTCGCGGCGAGCTTTGCGCCGGAGCGGCGCGGCCGCGTGCTTGGATTGTTCGCAGCGGCTATCGCCGTCGGCCGCATGACCGGCCCGGTGATCGGCGGTTTGCTCCTCCAGTTAGGCGGCTGGCCATGGATTTTTTGGATGAACTTCGCCGTCGGCTTTTTAATAACCCTAGCGGTGCTGCAAATATTTCACGGTCCGGGCGAAATGCGCCGCGAAGTTTTCGATACCTGGGGCGCCATGGCTTTGCTCGTAGGCTATCCAGCGCTCCTCATCGGGCTAACCTTGGGCAGTCGTCATGGCTGGCTATCGGCACGCGTACTCGGTGCATTCGCTTTAGCGGCGCTCGGTTTGTTGAGTTTTGTCTGGATCGAGCTTCGCACCGAAAAACCGTTGATCGATGTCGCGATCTTTAAAGATCGGCTACTCGCCGCTGCGCTTCTCACCGTCGTGCTGAGTCACTTGATCAATCATCCCATCGCGCTCGCCGCGCCGCTTTACTTACAGAACGTACTCGGCGCGTCGGGGATCACGTCTGGGTTACTATTGGCGATCTTGCCACTATCTACCGCATTGGCGTCGCCGATGAGCGGACGATTAGCTGACCGTTTCGATGCTGGGACGATCAACACTTTTGGGATTGCGTTGCTTGCGGCCGGCATCGCTTGCTATGCGGCGCTCGGTACTGCGTCCCATTACGCACTTGTTGGCGCGGTGCTCGCCTTGATCGGTGCCGGCATCGGTTTTTTCACGCCGGCCAATCAGAAAATCGCCTTTGCTTGCGTACGCCAAGAAGATTATGGCGTGCTCGCCGCCATGCTCAGCTCATTCGCTACGGCGGCAGGAACCATCGGCATAACCATCACAGTCGCATTGATGGAAGCCGCCAGCGGGCCGAGACTTTGGACGGATGCGGCGGTATTCGCCAGCGCGCAGCAGTTCGCGTTTGCGTGCTTGGTACCGGTTGGGTTACTAGCTGTGATTGTCGGGTTTCAAAGCCGGCGCGGCTCGGGAACTAATCTTGAACGCTAAATGAATGAAGAGTGGAGCGGCAATGGTCGTTGATTTTCAACATCACTATATTCCGGTTGAACTGGCCAAACAGCGTGGATTGTATTCCGAGACCGGTCGGACTCTGCTGCAAGAAGGTGGCCTGCCAGCGACGACGATGCATCAGCGGCTGTACGATCTGGACTTGCAATTGGTTGACATGGATCAAGCCGGCGTCGATGTTTCCGTGCTGTCCTGTCTGCTCGGTTGGTCCGCGCCGCTGGGGGATTGCCGCTTTATCAATGACGATCTTGCCGCGATTCAGAAAAAATATCCGCGCCGTTTCGCCGGCTTGGCGCAGGCGCCGGTGTTGGAAGGAAAGCCCGCGCTGGCGGAGCTGCGGCGGGCCTTGAGCGATCTCGGCCTGCGCGGTGTCACGATAACATCGCAGGTGAACGGCCTGTCGCTCGACTCGCCGAAACTTTACGATCTATACGAACTCGTGTGCGAGTTGGATGCGCCGATGTTCGTACATCCCGCTCTGGTGCCGGCCGGCTACGAGCATCTCAAAGACTACGATCTGCCGCGGGTGTTGGGACGGGAAGTCGATTTGACCGTCGCAACCACGCGCCTAATCGCCGGCGGTATCTTCGACCGCTATCCTAACTTGAAAATCGTCATGGCGCACTTCGGCGGCGGTATCGCCGCGGTGAAAGACCGCCTGGTCGGTAAAGGCTATCGCTTCGGCACGCTGAAGCGCCCCTTCGGCGAATATTTCGAGATGGTTTATTTCGACATGGCGGGATTCGAAGGCGGCATGGTCGCGCTCAACTGCGCGCTTGAGGGCATTCGCCCCGAGCGGCTGGTTTTCGCCAGCGACTATCCGCAGGATTTCACTGGCGTGAACACAGACACGGGGAAGGGCATGACCGAGCTGCGGAATTATATCGAGACCATTCGCAAGCTACCGCTCAGCGAGCAAAGCAAGGAGGATGTCTTGGGTGGCACGGCGGCGCGGTTGCTGAAGCTGTGATCGCTAAGCATTCGGCAGACGATTGCTAGCCTGGATTATTCACACTACCAGGAAAACGAACGACAGAATGTCGGTCGAGGTGGAACCCTGGAGAGCGAAGGCATCAGCGCCAAAGGTTTCATCGTCATGCTCGGTGCTCGGCAAGATGTTTGATCTTTTCACAGTTAATTTCACGGCAGATCGCATCGCATGCCGCTCCAAGGCAAAGCCGTTTTGCCTTGGCTGCGGAAGGGCTTCGTCTCGATCGCTGTTGCACCACGAATAAGCCGGGCTAGCGCTCTTGCGTCGGTCTAGCGAAGCTGGCGTCGACGTATCCGGGCTTGTTGCCGCGTTTTGACTCGACTTTTAGCCAGCCGTTGTCATTTTCTACGACCGTGATTTTAGTATTCTTCGTCAGCTCCGCGACCACCGGATAGTGCGGCCCTGGGCCGCTCCGGACTTGCGTGTCGCCGGTTGTTTGGTACTTGCTTTCCGTCGCCGCTTTTGTCGACTCCCGGCTCTCGCCGGCGTCTGCTTGCACCGACGCCATTTCGATAAAACCGGGCGCGTTGCCTTTTTTGGAAACGATCAACAACCACTCGCCGTCTCTTCCGACCGCGGTGACTTTAGCGTCCCGCGGAACGTCGGCGATCACCTTAAACTGCGGTCCTGGGCCGGTGCGGACCTTAGTGTTTTCAACGGTCTGGTAAGTACGAGCGTGCTCGTTTAAGTCGGGGAGCGCCCTGAGACCTTCGACTTTTTCTTTTTCCTTGCAGCCGAATTGGCCCAACACAAGGGACGCCAAGAAAAGGCCAACGGCAATATTGCTTCGATATCGGATCATCTCCTGCCTCCAATCTCACTTGATGCGAGAGATTATAACATGTTTTGTGAAGCTGTGGTGAATACCCGCAAGCGGCGGTAATTGGGCCGACGGGAAGGGACAAAGGGGGTTTATGGTGTTTAGTGAATCTCTTTCCACACTTTCGCCAGGCTCTCGCCGAAAACTTCGAGATCCCATTCGCAAAAGTACCCAAACGGCGTGGTCCACACTCGATAGCCGGTTTCGCTTAATCGCTGGCTAAGAGTCGTCATGAAGGATTCGGCGAACCCAGGCTCGGCGGTGGCGCCGCCGAGATGGGTGAACGAGTGGAGCACGATATTTTTCAGCTCGCGCTTGTTGGCGAGCCATTTGATGTGCTTCAACGACTGGCGTAGCACGGAACTTGTGCGGGCTTGGTCCGCGTCGCTGGCTTCGGCGTGGATGAAAATCACGACCGTGTGTCGGACTTCTTCTTCGATATCGAGATCGGCAACTTCTGGCAGTGTCTTCGCATGGTTTTTCCAGCGAAAGCGCTTGGCCTGGAAACAGAGCAGCTTCATGGGCAATCGGCTGATTACAGATCGAGAAAATTCTTCAGCAGCTTCTTGCCTTCTTCGGCGAGAATCGACTCCGGATGGAACTGTACGCCTTCCACCGGAAAAACGAGTGGTAGCGCATGGCGGCGAAGGGATTCTTTACATCGCGGAAAATTGTCTTGGAGTCATGGGTTACCGCGGATAGCTTGCCGTGCATGATCGACGGCGCGCGGATAATCGCGCCGCCGTAGGCGGCGCCGATGGACTGGTGGCCTAAACAGACGCCGAGGATCGGAACCGCCGCGCCGAAGCGCTTGATCGTGTCGCAGGAGATGCCGGCTTGTTTCGGCGTGCAGGGGCCGGGTGAGATGACGATTTTTTCCGGGCCGAGCGCGGCGATTTGATCAAGGGTTATTTTGTCGTTGCGATGGACTATGACATCTGCGCCCAATTCACCGAGATAGTGATACAGGTTGTAAGTGAAGGAATCGTAGTTATCGATGAGCAGGATCATCGCTTCCTCCACTGCTCGGCCAGCTCGACAGCCCTGAGCATGGCGCGGGCTTTGTTAAGCGTCTCTTGATATTCGAGCACCGGATCGGAGTCGGCGACGATACCGGCGCCGGCGTTGATGAAAACTTTCTTGCCCTTCATGACGATGGTGCGGATAACAATGCAGGTGTCGAGGTTGCCGTTGTAGCCGAAGTAGCCGATGGCGCCGGCGTAAAGCGCGCGTTTTTGCGGCTCGAGCTCACTGATGATCTGCATGGCGCGAACTTTCGGCGCGCCGGAAACCGTACCGGCGGGAAAGGTCGAGACAAATAGATCGAAGGGCGTCTTGCCGGCGGCCAACTTGCCGCGCACGTTCGAGACAATGTGAATCACGTGGGAGTAGCGCTCGATCGCCATGAGTTCGTTGACTTCGACGCTGCCGATCGCGGCGACCCGGCCGACGTCGTTTCGGCCTAGATCGACGAGCATAATGTGCTCAGCGCGTTCTTTGGGATCGGCGAGGAGATCGGCTTCGAGCTCGCGTTCTTCTTCCGGCGTGGCGCCGCGCCGGCGCGTGCCCGCGATGGGGCGGAGTTCTATCGTGTCCCCGGTGAGCCGCACCATGGTTTCCGGCGACGAGCCGACGACCCGGAAGTCTTCGAGCTCCAAGTAATACATGTACGGCGACGGGTTGACGTAACGGAGCGCGCGATAGATTTCAAAAGGATCGCTGTCGGTCTCGGTTTCGAGCCGCTGGCAGAGCACGGCCTGAATGATATCGCCGGCCTTGATGTATTCCTTAGCGCGCGCCACGGTTTGTTGGAATTCATCCTGGGTGAGGTTGGAGCGAAACTTCCTTGTGCCTTTGCCTTGGCTTAAATCGCGCGGTTCGATGCCGCGCGGCTTTTTTTGCAGACTGGAGATAACTTTACGGATGCGTTTGACCGAAGCGTCATAGGCGCGGCGTAAGTTAGTCTTCGGCTCTACCCGCGCGTTGTCGATCACTTTGATCGTATGCTTCAGATTGTCGAAGGCAACCAGCGTCTGCACGAACAGAAAAAAAATCTCCGGCATGCCCAGGGGATCTTGTTTGTCATTTTTGATCTCGTGCAACTGCTCGACCGCATCGTAGGCGACGTAACCCAGAGCGCCGCCAAAAAACGGCGGCACGCCGGCCACCGGCACTGGCCGGTAGCCTTTCATGAGATCTTCGAGCAATTGAAGCGGCGCCGCGGAAGTGAGTTTTTTCGATTTACCGTTTTCGATAATCTCGACCTGGTTGCCGCGCGCTTTGAAGACTCGCTCAGGTCGGGTGCCGAGAAAAGAGTAGCGCGCCCAGCGCTCGCTGCCTTCGACGCTTTCGAGCAGAAACGCATAGCGATCGCGCTCGAGCCGCTTAAAAAAAGACAACGGCGTTTCCAAGTCCATCAACAACTCTTGATAGACTGGAATCAAGTTGCCCTGCTTGGCGAGCTGGCAAAACTCTTTGAAGTTCGGTTGAATCATTTATGCAACAAATAAACGACGCCACTTCGCAGCCGGGGTATTGACCCCAGCCTTGACCAAAGGGGATGCTCGCCCCCTTTGGAAACCCCATTTAATGGTTCCGCGCTGCAAGCAGCGTGGTCAACAACAAATGAAAAGGGCCATAAGTAGATCACCTATGGCCCTTTCCTGATTTATTTTTTTCGCCGGGGCTTAGCCATGGTGCGGGCGCGGTTTTGAATGCCAGCGCCACCAGGCGAAAATCAATTTAGCTACTGGCGAAATCCTGTTCATGCTCTGCATATTGCCGGATCGGCGTTGAACGGTCAAGCTGCGGCTCGACTTGTCATCCGATAGGCGGGCGC
>JAERMN010000098.1 GCA_016844625.1 Deltaproteobacteria bacterium | reverse complement strand
CACCATCCATAGCCCGCGACGACCACGCGTTTGCCGGCGATCAGCATGTCCGTGGCGCGAATCACGCCGTCGATGGTCGACTGACCGGTGCCATAGCGGTTGTCGAACAAATGCTTGGTCGCGGCGTCGTTGACGGCGATAACCGGGATCTTCAGCGCGCCGTCTCTCTCAAGCGCGCGCAGCCGGATCACGCCCGTGGTTGTCTCTTCCATGCTCGCGACCAAGTTGGGCAGAAGATGGGTGTAGCCCGTGTGCAGCAATGAGACCAAATCGGCGCCGTCGTCCATGGTGATTACCGGCTTATGATCGAGCGCGGCGCGTAAATGGCGATAGTAGGTTTTGTTGTCTTCGCCTTTAATCGCGTAGGTCGGAATCTTGTCATGCTTAACCAGCGACGCGGCGACGTCGTCTTGGGTTGACAACGGATTGGAAGCGCACAGCACCACGTCGGCGCCACCCGCTTTGAGCGCCTGAACCAAGTTCGCGGTCTCGGCGGTAACATGCAAGCAGGCTGAGAAGCGCATACCGCGCAGCGGCTTTTCCTTGGCGAAGCGCTCTTTCATCCGTTGCAAGACCGGCATATCTTGGCCGGCCCAGAGAATCCGCTTGCGCCCGCCATCAGCCAGACGCATATCTTTTACATCGTATTTCTTTCCCGCCATCTTTATTCGCTCCCTCTCATCAGTTTGTGCGAGTTAATCCAATATTGAAATTGCCGGCTGGCAATTCTTTACTTGCAAGGGGCAGCGCAATGCACACGCCGCTCCTACTTCGTGCTCTTCGTGCCCTTCGTGGTGAACGGTATTTTGCTATTTGGCAAGCTTCGTCGCGTTAATCGTCAGACCCGCGACGCCGCTTTCTTGAGATCCGCCGCCCGATCGGTTTTCTCCCAAGTAAACAGACCGTCTTCCGGCGCCCGGCCAAAGTGACCATAGGCCGCCGTCGCTCGGTAGATTGGCCGCTTAAGATCGAGAGTCTGAATGATGCCTTTGGGACTTAAATCGAAACTGTCTTGGACGATCTTGGCGATCTTGTCTTCTGGAATCGCCGCGGTGCCGAAGGTGTCGACGAGAACCGAAACCGGCTGCGCGACGCCGATGACGTAGGCGAGCTGTACTTCACAGCGCTTGGCCAACTCTGCCGCGACGATGTTCTTCGCGACGTAGCGCGCCATGTAGGCAGCGCTGCGATCGACTTTGGATGGATCTTTCCCCGAGAAAGCGCCGCCGCCGTGCCGCCCCATGCCACCATAGGTGTCGACGATGATCTTGCGGCCGGTGAGACCGCAATCGCCTTGCGGCCCGCCAACGACGAAACGGCCGGTGGGGTTGACGTGATAGATCGTGTCCTTGTCCAAATATTCGGCTGGGATCACTGCTTTGATGACGCCGTCGATGATGGTCTCGCGTAATTTGTTGTATTCGACGTCGGCGCTGTGCTGGGTCGAAATCACGACGTTTTTGACTTTGACCGGTTTGCCGTCGCGATATTCGACGGTCACCTGCGACTTGCTGTCAGGACGAAGAAAATAAGCTTCACCGCCTTTACGCACTTTGGCGAGATAGTGAACCAGGCTGTGCGCCATCTGGATTGGAAACGGCATCAGCTCCGGCGTCTCGTCGCAAGCGTAGCCGAACATCATGCCCTGATCGCCGGCGCCCTGTTCTTTATGCAAGCCTTGGCCTTCGGTAACGCCCTGGGAAATATCCGGCGATTGCTGTTCGATCGCGGTCAGAATCGCGCAGGTATTGCCGTCGAATCCCATGGTGGAGTCGGTGTAGCCGATCTCGCGCACGACATCACGGACAATATCAACATAGGGGACTTTGGCAGTGCTGGTAATTTCACCGGCAACCACGACCATACCGGTCTTCGCCAAGCACTCACAGGCGACTCGGCTGTTCGGATCGCCGGCCAAATGGGCGTCGAGAATCGCGTCCGATACTTGGTCGCAAAGCTTGTCGGGATGACCTTCTGAAACCGATTCGGAAGTGAACAAAAAATCTTTACCAGCCATGACCTGACCTCCAGTGGCGCCGGAAATTCAGAAATTTAACCTTTCTTATATAGCGGATCGGGGTGGGCTATTCAACCTTATTCATGCTCGTTAAAACGGTTGTCGAGCAACTTCTCGAGCGCTTTGACGACCTTTTCCGCGTCCTCGCCGTTAGCTTCAATTTGAATCTTACTTCCTTGCGTCGCCGCCAGCGTTAGCACCCCCATGATGCTTCGGCCATCCGCCGTTTGGCCGTCCTTGGAGACGTTCACCTGGGCGGAAAATTTATTGACGGTTTGCACCAGCAAAGCCGCGGCGCGGGCATGTAGGCCCAGCCTATTTTTGATCTCTAGTTTCTTAACGATCTTGGTCATGAGGTTACTTGTCGATGTCGCGATGCTTGACGTGAATGCGTAAGCTCCCGCCGCCGAAACGCTTCTGCAATTCTTCCACCAGGGCCACCGAACGGTGCCGTCCTCCCGTGCAGCCCAGAGCCAAAGTCAGGCTACTCTTGCCCTCGCGCTCGTAGAGCGGCAAGGTAAATTCCAGAAGCGCGTAGAGACGATCGAGAAACGCGCGCGTCTCGGCGCCGCCGAGAACGTACTCTTCGACTTCCTTCTCCATACCGCTTTTGTGGCGCAGCTCATTGACGAAGTAGGGATTGGGCAAAAAGCGCACGTCGAAGATGATGTCGGTGTCATGGGGAATGCCAAACTTATAACCGAACGAGGTCAGAAACATTGCCATGCGGCGCGCCGACGGCGCTTCGCAAAACAGCTGCTCCATCTCGCGTTTAAGCTGGTGCACGTTTAAGTCGCTGGTGTCGATCACTTTATCCGCCACAGCGCGGATCGATTCCAACGCTTTACGTTCCCAGGAAATACCGTCTTGAATCGAGCCCTGGCGCGCTAGCGGGTGGGGCCGGCGAGTTTCGCTAAAACGGCGCACTAACACGTCGTCCGAAGCGTCGAAGAACAGCACCTGGACGTGGTGCCCCGCGGCGCGTAATTCGGCGAGCACTTGCGGCAACGATTGCAAAAACTGACTGCCGCGCAGATCGACGCCGAGCGCGACGCGCACGATGTCTTCCTGGTAGCCGTGGCAGAGATCGACGAATTTCCGGATGAGCGGCGCGGGCAGATTGTCGATACAGAAAAAACCATTATCTTCGAGGGCGCGGATGGCGAAGCTCTTTCCGGAACCGGAAAGACCCGTAATGATGAAAATATCTAAGCCGTCGGCCATAGACGGGCAATTAAAACTTATCGTCTTCTTCGGCGATCAGGGTAAACAGTTCTTGATTGGATTTTGCCACCATCAAACGGCGGCGGAACGCCTCGTCTTTGAGCAGCCGCGAAATCCGCGCCAACGCTTTCAAATGATCCGCCGCGGCGCCTTCGGGCGCGATGAGAACAAAAAACAAATGCGTCGGACCGCCATCTAACGAATTGAAATCGACACCGTCGGAGCTGCGCGCAAAGACAGCAAATATCCGCTCCAAGCCCGGCAGTTTGCCATGCGGGATGGCAACTCCCTCACCAATGGCGGTGGTACTGATTTTTTCGCGTTCCATGAGCACGCTCAGCACTATCTTCGCGTCTAGATGGGGATGGTTCGCGGCGAGCCGTCCCGCCAACTCTTCGAGCACTGCTTTTTTTGCCTGCTGCGCCAGCGCAGGAATGACCGATTGCACGCTCAAGAAGTCGGTGATTTTCACGCCTTTGTCCTTCTACGGCTAACTTTATACTTATCCTTTTGCTTACGTACCTGGCGCTCGATCTTGTCGATCACCAAATCGATCGCCGCATAGAGGCTTTCGTGCTGTTCTTTACCATGGATCATGGTGCCGTGGGTGTGCAATTCGATTTCGGCCAATTGGCGCTGTTTGGTGTCGACGGCCAAAATAATATGCGCGTCGAGAGCATGGGAGAAATATTTGCCGATCTTGTGAATCTTTTCTTCAGCGTAATGCTTTAACGCTTCGGTCGGCTCGATGTGACGGAACGTGACGGAAACGGTGATTTCGCTCATGGCTTTAAGCAGGGCTATTTTCGTGCAAACGGTTGTCGTCGCCTAGAAGACGGCAAAATGCGCATCGCTTCGCGATATTTCGCCACCGTGCGTCGCGCGATGTCGATGGCATCGGTTTCCAGCACAGAGGCGATATGTTGATCACTAAACGGCGCGCGCGGATCTTCGGCCGCGATGATATTGCGGATTTTTTCTCTCACTGATTCGCTGGCGACATCCTCGCCGCTGCCGCTTCTGAGACCGCTTTGAAAAAAGAATTTGAGCTCAAATAGCCCCTGGGGGGTGTGGACATATTTATTGGCCGTCGCCCGGCTCACCGTCGACTCATGCATGTGAATGTCTTCGGCAACATCGCGCAGCACCATCGGTTTTAAATGACTCACGCCGTGATCGAGAAACTCTTGCTGGACCTTAAAGATGCTCTGGGTAACTTTCATCAGCGTCTGCTGGCGCTGCTGAATGCTCTTGATCAGCCAGGTGGCCGCGCGCACTTTTTCTTGTAAATATTGCCGCGCTTCTTCTTCCGCGGCGCCGTCCTGTCCGGCCATGCGGCGATACAGCGAGCTGACCCGCAGCCGCGGCACGCCATCGTCGTTCAAGTAGATAACATACTCGTCGGCAATCTTCTCGACGAATACATCGGGCAGTACCGTGCGCACTTCATCTTGTTCAAAACCGCGCGAAGGCTTGGGTTCGAGGGAGGAGATCAGGTGCGCCGCCTCGGCGATTTCATCTATGCCCACGGCCAAGTCTTTGGCCAACTTCTCATAACGTTTGGATTCGAGAAAGCTTAGATGGCGGTCGACGATCCGCGCCGCCAAGCTATCCGCGAGCTGGAGATTTTCGAGCTGAATCAGCAAGCACTCGCGCAAATCCCGCGACGCGACGCCGACCGGATCGAAAAATTGAATTTGCCGGAGCAGACTTTCGACCTCTTCAGGAGTACTTTCCGTGATCGCGCAAATCTCGTCGACCGTCAAAGTCAGGTAGCCGTTCTCGTCAAGATTCTGAATGACGTTGAAACCGATGGCTGATTCTCGCTCAGTGATTTTCGACAGCCGGAGCTGCCACATCAAGTGATCTTCCAAAGACGTTTTTTTGGTAAGACTGTTCTCCCACGACGGCGGCGAGTCGCCATCTTCCGAACCCGCTTCCGCGGTTAAAGAACCATGCATGGAGTTCGAGTGAGAATCGAGATAATCCTGCCAATCCAACGTGCCGATCTTATCGACAGTGGAAAGCTCACGGTTGGGCACGAGTTCCGACATCTCTTCTGGCGCGCTGCTCTGCGCCTCGGCCCTCGTTTGTTCGCTAGGGTCGGTTTCCTCGCTCGCTCCTTCTTCCAGAGCAGGATTTTCCTGTAGCTCTTTGAGGACCACTTCTTCCAATTCGATGCGCGAAAGCTGCAGCAGCTTGATCGCTTGTTGGAGCTGCGGTGTCATCACCAGCTGTTGCGCGAGCCGTTGAACCTGTCGAATCTCAAGTGCCATAGTTAGAACTTAAAGCCTTCTCCCAAATAAAATTTTCGCGCCTTGGGACTCGCGGCAATCGTCGCCGGCGTGCCCTCCTCGAGGATCGCGCCTTCGTTGACAATGTAGGCGCGATCACAAATTCCTAAGGTTTCTCTCACGTTGTGATCGGTGATGAGAATTCCAATGCCGCTGCTGATCAGTCGGCGCACGATATTTTGAATTTCCACCACCGCGATGGGATCGATGCCGGTGAAAGGCTCATCCAACAACAGAAAGAACGGCGCGAGCACCAGCGCGCGAGCGATCTCCACCCGGCGCCGCTCGCCGCCCGATAGAGTGAATGCTTTGTGCTTCGCCAAATGACTGACGCCGAGCATTTTCAACAGCGCACCGCAACGTTCATTCTGTTCCGTGCTATCGAGATCAAGAGTTTGGAGAATCGCCCGGAGATTCCCCTCCACCGAGAGCCGACGAAACACCGATGACTCTTGGGGCAAGTAGCTGATACCGGCGCGCGCCCTTTGATAAATTGGCGCACCGGTAAGATCTTCATCGTTGAGCAGAACCCGGCCCTCTTCGGGCTGAACCAAACCCACCATCATATGAAACGTCGTCGTTTTGCCGGCACCGTTAGGGCCTAGTAAGCCGACAACTTCGCCGCCTTTCACTTCCAAGCTCACGCCATTAACAACGCGTCGCCCGCCATAGGATTTGACTACCGATGCCGCTTTGAGGACGCTCATCGTTACTTCGCGTCCCCTCGCTCCCGGTCCTTCATTTCCTCCGGAAATATCGTCGCCTGAACCCGCACCTTGCCGTCGCCTTCGGCGATGGCCTTATCTTGGTCGATAAAATAGACAACTTTGACGCCGCTCACTTGATTGTTGCCCTGGCGCATCACCGGACTACCGGTTAGGGTCACCGTTTTAGCTTTGTCGTCAAAGACCGCTCGCTCGCCCGTCGCCACCCGCAAGCCTTGAGTCGCGTTGACTTTGCCCTCCGCCACGATCTGACTCATCGCCTTCATCTCGGGATCGTAATAGGCCGTGAGTACGTCGCTTCTCATCGTCATGTCGGCCTGCACGGTCACGACGCGGCCTTTGTAAACAAGGGTGTTCTTCTTCTGATCGACTTCCATCCAATCGGCGGTGATATAAATCGGATCCTTTTTGTTGAATTCGAATGCCGAAGAGCTTTTCTTGTTTTCCTCTTTCGCCGGCGCCGCGGCACTCCCGGCCAAAGTTGGCGACGCTAAAAGAACCAAGCCCAAAGCGATACGAAGTAGTTTAGTGCAAAACATTCTCATCCCCCGATGCCTTGGTTCCCATTCGGTTTTTGTTTCTCTTGTTCGCCAACTTGTCGGGCTCAATTTTGGTTTTTACGTTCTGCAACAAACGAATCTTCTTGTCTTCCATCTCAATTTCCATCCTCGAACCCTCCAACTCCATACCTTCGCCGACCACTTTGGTCCGAGTCGGCAGTACAATGCTATCTTTGGCCGGAAGATAATTCGCTTCTTCCGACTTGAGTACATAGCCCTGAAAAGAAACTTGTATGCCGCCGCGAAGCTCCATCCGGTCGAGCTCTTTCTCGCTCAAGTAAAGACGCGCTTCATCGGCGCTGGTTTCGATGGCCTCGCCCTTCTTGTCGTAGTAATAAAACCTCGGCTTCTTAATCACCGCCTCTTTCTCGTCCTTAAAATAATTGGCCTCCTCGCCGAACAATTCCCAAACCTTGCGCCCATTCTCGACCTTGGCGCGGTGAAAATCTTTCATTTGCAGCGCCGATTCCGGCAGATAATCCAACACCTTCAACGGGTTCTTTTTAAGTTGCCCCTGCATGTCGCGGACGATGTCGTAAACTTTGTAGCCGACTCCGCCCAAAGAGAGAAAAATCACCAGAAGAAGTACCGAACGTCTAGTTTTGCGCATAATGAAACCGCAGTGATATGTAAAAATACCACTCTTCCAAAAACCTGTAAAGCATTAGGCACGAAATTTGCTTTGCAAATAGCGTAACTTCGGGAGAATGCTGGCAGTTTGTTTAACCGACGGTCAATTTACGCCACTTTCCTTGGGCCTTAAGCAATAATTCAGCCACTTCTCTCACCGCTCCCCGTCCGCCCTGCTCGGTGGTGATGTAATCGACCGTCGAAGACAACTCTGGCCAACCATCCGCGACGCAAACCGCGAATCCAACCCGCCGAAGTACCGGCAAGTCAATCAGATCATCGCCAACGTAAGCTATCTGGTTGTCCTCGAGATGGTGATTACGCTTGATCGCCTCGTAACACACAAGCTTGTTCGCGACGCCTTGATAAACCAATCGCACTCCCAAGTCCTTAGCGCGATGGCGAACCACATTTGAACGACGGCCGGTGACGAACCCGACTTCAATTCCCGAACCCAGCAGCAATGAAACTCCCTGGCCGTCGCGGACGTGAAATTGTTTGGTCTCCACGCCGCGGTCGTCGATGATAATGCCGCCATCGGTCAGCACGCCGTCGACATCGAGCAGCAGCAGCTTAATCTTTGCAGCTTTCTTACGGAGGGCGGCAGGGATAGGTTTCACGGGAAAGACTAAATACCAGCCTTGACGAGATCGTGCAGGTGAATCACACCTAGCGGTTTTTTGCTGCCGTTCTCAAGCACGAAGAGAGCAGTGATCGAGAAGCGCTCCATGACCGACATGGCTTCCGTAGCCAAAGTTTCAACAGCGATGGTTTTGGGGTTACGCGTCATGATGTCTTTAGCTTTGAGTTGGAGGATCTGACCTTTGGATTCCAAGCCACGGCGTAGATCACCGTCCGTTATCACGCCTACTAGTTTGCCCTTGGAGTCGGCTACGCCAGTGACGCCGAGTCGTTTTGAAGTTATTTCAAAGAGCGCGTCTCTTACCAACGTCTCTTCTTGTACCAGCGGCAACTGTTCGTCGCGATACATTATGTCCTCTACCCGCAAAATCAGCCTCCGGCCCAAAATTCCGCCGGGATGGCGCACCGCGAAATCATCCGGCTTAAATCCCTTTTGTTCCAGCAGTACCACGGCCAGGGCATCGCCCATGGCCAACGCTGCCGTCGTGCTCGTAGTCGGTGCCAAGCCGAGCGGGCAAGCTTCCTCATTAATCCTGACGTTCATCACGACCTCGCCGGCTCGGCCGAGGGTCGATTCGGGATTGCCGGTAATGACGATCAGTTTAAGCTCGTGGAACTTGAAATGGGGCAGCAATTTCAAAATCTCATCAGTCTCGCCACTATTGGAGACCGCGAGAATCACATCGCCTTTCATGACCATGCCGAGATCGCCATGCAAGGCCTCGCCCGAATGAAGGAAGAAAGATGGCGT
>JAERMN010000097.1 GCA_016844625.1 Deltaproteobacteria bacterium | reverse complement strand
CGGTATCCCCCGCCTGGACTTCGGCACATCCATGTGGACGGGACAGCCCGTTTCCCACGAGATTGCTATTCGACTTGAGTTGAGTATCGAACTTGCCTTGATGGCAACGTTCGTCGCGGTCCTGATATCGGTTCCCCTCGGGGCGCTTGCGGCGGTGAAGCAAGACACGTGGATCGATTACTTCGTGCGGGTCTTCTCGATCGCAGGCCTGTCCATTCCGTCCTTTTGGCTCGGCATCGTCATCATCCTCACCTTTGTCATCTACTTTCGCTGGCTGCCGCCGCTGATTTTTACCTCCTTTTGGGTCGATCCCAAAGCGAACTTGATGCAGCTCATATGGCCTGCCCTCGCCGTCGGCTACCGCTACTCCGCTGTGGCGACGCGCATGACACGCTCAGCGGTTTTGGAAGTGCTGCGCGAGGACTACATCCGCACCGCGCGCGCCAAGGGGCTTTGGGAGCGCGCCGTTCTCATCCGCCATGCGCTGAAGAACGCGCTGTTGCCCATCGTCACAGTTATCGGCCTAGAGTTCGCATTTCTCGTCGGCGGCTTGGTGGTCACCGAGCAGGTCTTTAACTTGAACGGCATCGGCAAACTCTTCGTCGAGGCGATCAGCCAGCGGGACTACACCATGGTGCAGAGTCTGGTGCTGCTGACATCGTTCGTCTACATATTTGTCAATTTCCTTGTCGATCTGATCAACGCCTTCCTCGATCCGCGGATTCGCTATCGATGACGCAGAGAGTCGTTCAAACGGTTCAAGCTGTTCAAGTAGTTCAAACCGTAGAACGGACCTCAGTACCTGTTGAACGATTTGAACGGCTTGAACGTAAGACAACATAAAAAAATTAATGTCGTAACATGGAATTCCCGGTTCAATGTCAAATTGAAGGTTGTTTAAACGCCGTTCTCCGTTTCGCGCGGCAGCGTCCTTTAGGGGCCATAGGTGCTGCCATCGTCTTTGTGATGATTTTCGCTGCAGCCCTGGCGGGCGTCGTTGCGCCTTTCGACCCGCTGGCCACCGATTATGGGGCAATGCTTCAGGCGCCAAGCGCAGCGCACTGGTTCGGCACCGATGCTTTTGGTCGGGATGTGTTTTCCCGCATTATCTACGGCTCCCGCACAGCGCTCTGGGTGGGCTTTGCTTCTTCCTTCGTGGGAGCAACGCTCGGGGCCATCATTGGTCTCGCCAGTGCCTACTTCGGCGGCAAGGTCGATCTTATCCTCCAGCGTTTTATGGATCTGCTGCTCTCTTTGCCCCTTATTATTTTGGCCTTGGTCGTTGTTTCGCTGCTTGGTTCAGGAATCACGAATTTAATTTTGGCCATCATCGTGCCAATGTTGCCGCGTTGCGCCTTGGTTGTACGCAGTAGCGCGCTCGCGCTAAGAGAGCTACCGTTCGTCGAAGCGGCACTGACGCTCGGCGCGAGTCACTCGCGGATTATTTTTCGCCATATGCTGCCCAACGTCATGGCGCCTTACTTGATCATGCTCACGGCATTTCTCGGCCAGGCAATTCTATTGGAAGCGTCGCTGTCGTTTCTTGGATTGGGCGTGTCGGAGCCGACCGCGGCGTGGGGACTGATGCTGCGCGGTGCCGCCGTGGAGTTTGCCGAGCGTGCGCCGTGGATGGCGCTCTTTCCCGGTTTGGCGATCAGCCTGGCGGTTTTTGCTTTCAATATTTTCGGCGACTCGCTGCGCGACGCGCTCGATCCCAAATTGCGCGTGCTCTAACGCGAGTTTCTTGTAAGCGGCTGCGAACGAAATTGTCATGAGCTAGCCCGGTTTATTCGCGGTAAAACTGCGGGCAAAATACGATGGCGTGCAACCCTTGCGGAACGAAGGCAAAGCAGTTGTGCCTTGAAGATGCAAGCGCGGCCAGTTGCATATGAGATCAGCAGTGAAAAGGTCAAACCTCGTGCCCGAGCGCAAAATGAAACGTTCGCGCCGGTGCCTTCGTTCGACGTCTTGGTTCATTGGGGTCACACCTCGATCAACACAGTGTCGTCAGGTTTCCTCGTAGCATGAATAATCCGGGCTAGCGGTTTTTCGCTGATCCGATGCAAAAACCAAGGGGTCGGTCGTTATTATCGACGCGGAAATTTGCGGTCCTTCCAGGGATCCAAACCGACCAACTTGCCGCGCTTTTCGTAGACGCTTTTCTGCAGCTTATGGAGATCTGCGTTGGTGATGATTTCATTGCATGATTTGCCATCATGACCGGTGTATTCGAAGACGATACGCCGCGCGTCCTTGTAGACCTTCACGAGCCGGCCCTTTTGGTCGTCGACCCGTCTGCCGATGGTTCGAAGCATTTCACCGAGGCTGCGAATATCCGGCATTTTCCCCACGGCGAAGCGCCGGCCCATGCCGATTTCGTCGAGCCGGTTAATATCTTCAGGGGAGTAGGTGTAGCTGAACTCGACGGTTGGCGATTTCGCTTGCCGCGTCAGCGTGGAAACGTCGCGCGCGAGCATGTCGGCAAAGAAGCCTTTCAGATCTTTCTTTTCTGGCTTGGCTAGTTTGGCGTCCAGCCGGTCCTTGGCGCACTGGCCGCGGGCGACAAAATTCTTACCGCGCAGCTGGATTTCCAGAGTTTCCGGAATTAACTTGCTCAAATCTTGGCCGATCACTCGCAGTGCCCGGGCAAAGGCTCCGGAAGTAGTTGAAGATAGGATTTTGAATGACTCTCCCGGCTTCATTGCAGCTTATGGTGCGCGGCAATCCGCATTACATAAATCCTTGGTGCGATTCGGGCGTTCTTTGGGTTTTTTCTGTTTCACGGTTTTGCTTTGTCTTCGATTCTTTGTAGCATGAGCAATCGTTATTCCCGCCCATTTCACAAATCTTAGGCCACGAAGTTGCCGCGATAATCTCAAATTCCGCAGTTGAATTCATAACCTCGGTTGAGCGAGGTGTGAGCCTGGAGTCGCGAAGGCAGCCAACGGTAACGTTTCAAAGTCGTTTTTACTTCTCAGCCAGCCAGCGCATAGCGCTTGATGAATCCACGGATTGCACCCATGGTCGCGGGCCGCTTAGAGGTAGAACTGCTTTGCCGTCGCGACGGCAGGCTTGCGCCTCGCTCTTCACGTCACTTTCAATTGCGGAATTCGGGATAATCATAAGACTCGTGCGGCAATTCAATCAATTCGAGATGCGTGACAACTTGCGTCGGGCAACGGTGCGCAATCTTTCTCCAAGATTGCGAACGTCCGGGACCTTGGCTGATCCGGTTTGGCAACTGAGGTCTCAAACAGCTGCACGATTCCCGCCAAACCGCGACGATTGATTGAATTCCGTTTCCTGAGCGGTGCCATTAAGCTGTTTTGAACGGTCATTGCGATTTATAAAAAATGTTACTCTCATCGCCAACTTCGATGCCAACACCATCACTACGTTCGCCGGCGTGGGATCGTTGCAGGCGATAGAGTTCAGTGTTGTCCAATTCGACTTTTCTCGGGTTGCCGGCGCTGTCTCGGTACTCCAAGATGATGTGGTGTAGATCTTTGATGATTCTGATGATGCGGCCGTTTTGGCTGTCGACAAGCTTACCGATGGTGCGTAGTCGTTCCCCGAGACTGTAGATTTCCGGTATGCCGCCGACGCCGATGCGACGCTGTTTGCCCTCTTCATCTAACCGGTCGATGTCGACTGGATGGTAGGTTCGGCTGAACGGCGCCAAGTCCAAGTCAGGTTCTCGGGCGGACTGTTTGATAATGCCGGCGCGTAGCTTGGCGCTAAATTTGCGCAGGCCGGTCAATCCTTGGTCTGACTCCGCACTCTTTAGCCGCGCCCGGCTGCACATGCCGTGGGCGATGAAGTCTTCGCCGCTCGGTTCGATGGCTAAGTTCTCGGGTAATAAGTCGGCAAGATCTTGGCCGATGGCGCGCAGGGTGCGAGCGTGAAATGCGCTGCCTGGTTCCGTCATTAGTCTTCCCTTACTCAATTCTGTGTTAACCCCGCCTCTTGAGGTGGGCACAGTATTATGGGGTTTCCAACGGGGGCGAGCATCCCCTTTGCAGTTATTTCAATTGGCGGCGGGGTTAAATCCCCGCCCGCGAAGTGGCTTCGTTTAATTGTTCATTCAATTGAGAACTCGGCGCAGCGACGCAGAGGAGTACGGCTGGAAGATTCGGCAGCGAAACGATAGCTTCGCGCGTCGGCGGGAACATAAGTTGGTTTATGGGCTTGACCCTTTATGCAATAGCGTACTAGAAAATGGCAGAACGTCAAGAAGAAATTTTTACCCAAGGAAAGGCGGTGCCCTTCATGGCGGACTCCAGCAATCTTGCTAGACTGCAAAAAGCCGGCAATGAGCTTGGCGCGAAGACGACTTACCAGTTATTTCTCGAAAAGGAGGCCGTCCCGCCGGTGCGCGGCTTTCATATCGAAGACATCCATAAGGTGGAACTGTATCCTTGGGCGCGCCTTGGCGGGCGCGGTGTTTATCTCAATCTCGACGGCTCGGAGGGCGTCAACGATTGCTATATCGCCGAGATCGCGGCGGGCAAATCGCTGGAACCGCAAAAGCATATGTTCGAGCAGTTGATCTTCGTCGTCAGCGGCCATGGCGCGACGACGGTGTGGCAAGAGCCGGGCAAGAAACAAACATTCGAGTGGGGCGAAGGCGCTTTGTTCTCGCCGCCGCTCAATGCTTGGTACCAGCATTTCAACGGCGCCGGCGATAAGCCGGTGCGGCTGTTGGCGATGACCAACGCGCCGACGGTGCTGAACCTCTATCACAACATCGACTTTGTATTTAATTGCGATTACCGCTTTACCGACCGCTATGCCGGCGAGGAGGATTTCTTCAGCGGCCAAGCGAAGATTCCCGGCGAAGGATTTCATGACACGAACTTCATCCGCGACGTGCGCGCTTACGAATTACCCGAACGAAGAGAGCGCGGCGCGGGGGGTAAAATGTTGATGATCGAGATGTCGAATAACGTCATGTCGGCGCATATCTCGCAATTTCCCGTGGGCACGTATAAAAAAGCGCACCGCCACGGCGCCGGCGCCCATGTGCTGATTCTCAAAGGCGAAGGCTTTTCGATGGTGTGGAAAGAAGGCGACGATCTCAAGCGCTACAACTGGCGCCCCGGCAGTTTAATCGTGCCGCCGGAGCGCTGGTTTCATCAGCATTTCAACATCGGCGGCGAGCCGGCGCGCTATCTCGCGCTCAAGCCCTTCAGCAGCAGGAAATTTCCCGGCCTGCGCAAACAGTGGGGCACTTCTGAGAGCGTGAAACTGGGCGGCGATCAGATCGAGTACGAGGATGAAGCGCCGCACATTCGCGCGACCTTCGCGGCCGAGCTCGCCAAGCGCGGCGTTGAGAGCCAGATGGGTAGCGTGTACAAGGCTGCGAGTTAACCGTGAACATTGTCGTGAGAAAACTTTGCTGCTTGTTAATAGGTTTCGTCGCTATTTGCGCGTCGAGTCCGCCTCTCGACGCCGCCGACAAGGTGCGCATCTCAGTGACTAACCCCAATATGTCCTTTCTACCGTCGGGAGTCGCTTTGAAAAAAGGCTTTTTCAAAGACGAGGGGCTGGACGTAGAGATCATTCGCATGAATGTGCCGAACATTATAACTGCTCTTGTGACCGGGGATATTGGCTACACACTGCTCTTCGGCTCGGTCGTGCGCGGCGCGCTTCGGGGCATGCCCCTGCGCGCGCTCGCGAGCCTGTTGGACGGTTCAACCCACGCCCTGGTTGCCAAGCCCGAATACAAATCGGGTAAGGAGCTTAAGGGAAAAACCGTTGGGATCGGCAACTTCGGCGGCACCGACGAAGTGGCGGGTCGAATGATGCTCAAATCCTTTGGCCTGGATACCGAGAAAGATCTCAAGTTCATCGCCCTGGGGCCGGATCGAGCGCGCCTCGCCGCGTTAAAGGAAGGTCTGGTGGATGTAGCGGTGATTGCCCCGCCTGGCGATGCCCTGGGAAGGCAGATGGGATTCAACGTGCTTCTCCGGGCGTATGAGGTTTTTAATTTCCCATTCATCGGCATTGGCGCCAATCTCAAAACGATCAAGGAGAAACCGGAGGAGGTTAAAAAAGTAGTAAAGGCTCTGGTGCGAGCAAACCGTTTTATCCGCGAGGACAAGGAAGGCGCCGTGCGGATCCTGATGGAATGGGGAAAAGTGGAGCGTGACCATGCTGCGGCTTCCTACGATTCCACCTGGAAGGTCTTCAGCCCGGACGGAACGATTCATCAGGAGGGGCTGCGCTTGGTTGTGGACCAAGCCAAAACGGAGCTCAAACTCACGCGCGATGTGCCGTTGAGTGAAATCATCGATATGGCGCCGCTTCAGGCTGCGCAAAGAGAGCTGGGAATCAGGAAGTAAGAGTCGGATTAGGAGATTTAGCCGCAAAGAACGCAAAGGGCGCAAAAAAAGTCGGTTTTATCGGGGCGTATGGCATACGCCTGGTTCACGGCGAAGAACAGACGATAGGTTCACCACGAAGATCACGAAGGACACGAAGGGTTCGGAGAATTATTATTCCGAACTTCGTGCTCTTCGTGTCCTTCGTGGTGAAAACTTTCTTTCTCATATGTTTGCGGCTCTGCCGCGCTAGGCTCTTCGTGGTGAACAATCGCTGTGTGGACACGGCTCGACGGTAAGGAGCGGAAAATGTCGGAAGCAGAAGTGTTGCGCGAGCTCGATCTGAAGCTGCGCAGCTTGAGCGTCGAAGGGTTGTGGTCGCCGGCGTCCGATGCCGACATGGCGACCTACAGCAAAGATCCGCACACCTCGGTGTTGCCGCATGTGTGGAAGTGGCCGGAGTTGTATGCCGCGATTCAGACCGTCGCTAACATGCACGGCCTGGACGGCAAAGCCGAGCGGCGCGTGCTCAGGCTTATCAATCCAGCTTATCTCGATCAGAAAAATCGCCGGCAACGCACCACCACGCACACCATGTTGATGACCTTGCAGCTGCTCAAGCCGGGCGAGATTGCTCATGATCACCGACATAATTTTGCTGCGTTTCGTTTCATTCTGAAAGGCAGCGGCGCCTACACGGTCGTCGAGGGCGAACAAATTCCCATGGCAGCCGGTGATTTGATTCTCACGCCATCGATGACGTGGCATGGGCACCGTAACGGCGGCGAGCCGGTGGTGTGGCTCGACGGGCTTGATAATCCGCTGCTGTTTTTGCTTCAGTCGATCACTTGGGAAGCTTATCCCGGCGGGCTCCAGCCGATGAAACGGAATTTTGATCATACCGCGCCGCGCATTGGCGCGACCCGGCCGGTTTGGGAAAAGCCTGCGGAGCGCCCGACTTATAACTTGCACTACAGATGGCAAGAGACATACGAACAACTAAAGCAGCTTAGCGCTGGGCCGGGGAGCCCGTTTGATGGCGTGGCGCTGGAATATGTCAATCCCGAAGGCGGCCACACGATGCCGACGATGTCCTGCGGCATTCAAATGCTACGTCCTGGTGAAGTTACCAAGACGCACCGGCATAACTACAGCGTGGTGTATCACGCGTTTCGTGGCAGTGGTGTGACGGTGATCAATGGCCAAAAATTTGAATGGCAGCAGGGCGACTGCTTTGTCGTGCCGCTGTGGAGCTGGCACAGCCATCAAAACGATTCTAAGAGTGACGAAGCGATGCTATTTTCCGTCAGCGATTTGCCGGTGATGGAAGCGCTAAAACTTTACCGCGAAGAAGCCGGTGAGGGAGCGTGAGATCGCGCGGGTTGCGCGCGATCTCAGATGGCCAACTTCAGATTGAGGATTTCAAAATTGCCAATACGGCCGCGCAACAATCCACGCTAGCGGCTTTGCAGCACTTGCCCGCCCATGTTGGTGATCCTGTCGAGGCGGATTTGCACGATGATGCCTTTGCGCTCAGGATCTTTGTCCAACTCTTCTTTGACCGTGCGCGCCATGCCTTGTTCCCAGATCGGCCCCGATTCATGCAACGTCGCGGTGCCATGAAAGCGCCAGGCCACTTTGGTTTTGGCATCGCGAAACAGCACGATGACTTTTGGGTTCTCCTTGAGATTCTTGAGATGCACTCGCTTGGTGCGCTCTAAATAGGCGAGCGACTCCTTGTCGAACACCATCATGCTGCCCTTGTAGCCGATGTCCGGCTCGCCGTCGGCGGAGACCGTGGCGAGGATGCAGGGACAGCCGTTGGCCAAGGCCGGGTCTATCATTTCCTTCATCTGGTCGAGAATTTCAATCATACGTCACCTCCTGGATCGAAGTTAATACAAGACTACGCAGCGGCGGTCAAACTGATTTTTTGGCGCTATCAGGATGAATATCCAGCTGTGACTGCGTAACAGGATGATTCACCACGAAAAACCCAGCGCGGCGAAGCCACAAACGAGACTCAGAACATCTCGCGCCAAGGCGCAAAGGCCGCCAAGTTCGGAACCGCAAGATAGATAATTTAACAAACCATCCTGTTCATTTTTTCCGACCTTTGCGGGCCTGGCGTCCCTTCGACGGAGTTTACCCTGAGCTTAGTCGAACGGGCTCGGGACTTGCTTTGCGGGAAATATACCGATTTCTTTTTTGCGCCCTTTGCGCTCTTTGCGGCTAATTACCGAATCCGAATCCTTTTGGGTTGCGGCTGTGCCGCGCTAGGTCCTTCGTGGTGAAATATTCGTTCCTCCTTGGCGTACTTTGCGCCTTTGCGCGAGATAATCCGAATTGCTGCGGCCCGGCCGGACTTAGCTCAGGAGCCGGGAGCCGTAGAGTTTCACCGAATTATCCCAGAGAATTTTCCGTTGGCTGGGCGTCGAAGTCCGGCAGCGCGCGCTCCGGTTCGATGGCATCGGGATGCGGGTAGTCGGTGTTCCAGACGATGTTTTCGCCATTCAATTCTTCGACGACATGCTTGAGCGCGCGTTCGTCGCTGTCGCACGAGACCATGCACTGGCGCATGAAGTATTCGGTCGGCCGGAGTGTCAGCTTTTCCGACTTGCCCATGACGCTGTTGCGGCCGTGGGTGTGGTCGTCCATGCGGCCGAGCCAGAACGGCAGCCAGCCTGAGTTGGATTCGAGAATGCCAAGGCGCAATTTCGGAAAGCGCTCCAACACGCCGGTAAAGATAAAGTGGCCGAGGGTCGTCATGTTGTCGCAAGGAAATCCGAGCGCATGGTTGAGGCCGCGGAGTGCCAGCTCGGTGTCGTCGCGCCGGTTGCCTTCCAGTTCGCGGAACGGTTGAAAACGGCGCTGGCGATTCTCGCCGTGCACGGCGATCGGGAAGTCTAACTCACACGCCAAGTTCCACATGGCGTCGTACTCGGCTTCGTGCAGCCATTTGCCTTCCGGCAAATAAGGATTGCGCACCGACACCGCGCCCAACTGTTCGACGGCGCGGCGCGCTTCCTTGACCATCTCGCCGACATCCGAGCCCGGCAACACGGCGACAAATTTCAGCCGCTTCGGGTCGACGCTGCAATATTCATGACACCAGTTGTTGTAAGCGCGGCACATGGCGGCGCCCAGTTGAACGTCTTTCAACGCGACGCGGTAGGCGAAATTGCCGTTGTTACCCGTGGGCAGCAACACTTGAATGTCCCAGCCGTAGCGGTCCATGTCTTTAAGACGAATTTCGGGCGACCACCATTGCCGGTAAGCTTCACCGTACTTTTCCTCCATGGCGCGCCGCGCGCTCTCCGGCGGCGCCGATTGAATCTCGCCTTTAGAAATAAACTTTCCATCTGGTTCGTAAACCATGAAGTTGCCATCCATGAAGGCAACCTTCGGCACTTGCTCGCGGTACTTGGGCTCGACGTAGCGCTCCCAAAGATACTGCGGTTCATGCATGTGACCGTCGGCATCGATGACTTTGAAATTTTTCCACATAAGCGTCTCCGATTTGGAATTCCGTTAAGAAGGAGAATAAGAGATGTTAACGCCGCGCAGCTGAGCTGTGGCGAAGACAGCGAGCCTTAAGGAGAGTGTTTTCAACGTCAGTCTTAATCCTTATTGGTTCGGTGACGTTGGTCAATCAAGCCCGCTCGCTCTTCTGCGTTTTGGCATGTTCTCTCGCAGAAGACGACGAGCGTTTTCTTTTGGAACGCGCCGACTCCATTCGCTCCTGCAATTCATCGACGCAGTAATTGAGAAAGCCTCTCAAACAAGTGGTAGAGCAGAAATAAAGATCAAACTGACCGTTGGCAACTTCGTCGGCTACATTGACTGACGCGTGAATGTCCGGAAGTTCCCCTTTGCCTCCTGAGTGTGCGCCGTGCCACGTCAAGGTCAGGAATGCCTTCGTGTCCGTGGCCATCTCATAACTGTCTTTGCCAACTTGGCGCATTGCCCCCGCATTCAGAATAGCCATTGAATGGGGCTCATAGACCTTGTGTTTTTGGCACCACGGACAGACGGCCTTATTCGGAAATATGACCTGGTTCTTTCGAACAACCGGCAATTTGATTCTACGCATAGTTGATGCCCGATGATCCACCGCTTTCCACGCTCTGCTGCGGCGGGTGCGATGCATCCGCCAAGGAGAACAGCAAGCTATTTGCTCGCGACCCTTCTGAATCTGTGACCACCGGGCTCGACAACGACGAACGCTTTCCTCAGCTCTTCCTCAGAGTACATGTTCAGAACAGTTTCCAGTTCCTGGTGCACGGAGTTTTGAGTGGACGGCAACACACGAAGGTAAAGGACCCCAGAACCCAAAGCGTTGACGAAAACCAGCCCACCAAAATCTCGATCTCGTGTGACAAAGAGGCAGCTCTGATCTTGGGCGGCTCGGAGCAGATCTTCGTCATCAGCTTGCGCAAGTCCGATTTCAGCCACGCGAACAACATCATGCGCGAGGCCTGAAAGAAAGCGCGCCGTCGTGGCGTAAACGTCCTGGTCGAGAAGAAACCTCACGGCGTTGTTTGGGAGAGGTGGATGTCTTCAGCCGAAACCAGCGCGATGGCGTACTGCAAACAAGCGCGAATGTCGTCAACCTGCAGGTCGGGGTAATAGTCGTGAACGATTGCATCGAAAGTGAGACCTTCGTTGAGTAACTCAAGGACGCTCAGGACCGTGATACGCGTACCTGCGATGCAGGGTTTGCCAAAGTGAATCTTAGGATTGACTGTGATTCGATCGATCATGGTCTATGTCACTTCATAAA
>JAERMN010000539.1 GCA_016844625.1 Deltaproteobacteria bacterium | reverse complement strand
TTGGCAAACGGGCAGGTGCGATTTTTCTTGATGACGGCGCGGTTCTTGGCGTCGAATTCGGTGCGGTAGCCGAAGTCTTCGTGCATCAGCGAGTTGATATCCTCGACATGTTCAGCGCCGAAGATGTGGCCGAGCTCGTGGACCAGGACGACGACGTCAACCTCCGGTTCGGCGTAGAGACCGCGATAGCTGAATACTTTGCTCACCGGGACGATTAGATAGCTGCCTAATCCTTCACTACAGTTGCCGATGCGATCGACCCGCGGCCGGCCGGCGACGAAGTAGCGGCTGACGTTTTCGGCGGTGAAGACGACGGTCAAGTCATGGTTGGCAGCGTTCGCTTGGCGTGGAAACTCTTTCTGCGCCCGAGCTAACAGCGCGACCGTCGACGGGAGGCGTTCTTTTTCCGGCCAAGGGGAAACGCTTTGGGTCAGCAAGCGCACATCGAATTCGCGTTCGTAGTAGTCCGACGCGGCTTCGATCAAGCCGCGCGCTTCCTCGGCCCAGCGCGGATTGCGCGCTCGGAAGGGAACGTCGACGAGCACGTTGACGCGGACAACTCTTTGCGCTGTGTCGGGAGCGAAAACCGCGCAGGCGGAGAGCGAGAGCGCGCTAAGGATTGAGCAGATTATCCGTCGGCGCGTAATCATCGGTCAAAACCGGCACATCTTCGGGCAACGGTCGGTCATAGTAAGCAACCGCGATGTCCTGAATCGGATCGGGAAACAAACCCTTGTCGAGAGCCGCGGCGCGCTTGACGATATCCTTAATATCGACTCTTTGCTTATCGCGGGTCGAGATCACGATGACGTTTTGAATCGTCTCAAGGCTCACGTTATCCGGCCGGCGCGAAGCGAAAACATAGGTCTGCGGAAAAACCTGGCGCTTGGTGCGGACAAAGGAGCGGGCGATTTTCCCGGATGGTCCGGTGACGGCGCTGATCAAGTTGGCGACGACGATGCCGTTGGGGGTGAGTTTTTTCTGCGCCAGTGCGAAAAATTCCTTGGTCGCCAGGTGAAACGGCATGGCATCGGTGAAGTAGGCGTCGAGCATGATGATGTCGTACTGGTTCTGCGTGCGGGTCAGAAACAGCCGGCCGTCTTGAGCGTGCAGGCGCAGGTTTTTACTTTCCTTGACGTTGAAGTAGTCCTTGGCGACCTTGATCACTTCCGGGTCGAGTTCGATGGCGTCGATCTCCAGGTTGGGAAATTCTTTATTCAACTTTTTCGGAATCGAGCCGCCGCCGAGACCGATGATCAGCATTTTTTTCGCGTCGGGACGAAAAGGGAATAGACCAGCCGAAGCGCCGCGGGATCTTTTAATGTCATCGCGCTCTGCAGCGTGCGGTCAAAATACATGTAGCGCGCTTCGTCGTCTTCTTCGACGCGGATGCGATGATAAAATGTGTCTTTCTGCAACAACGTTTTTGCCCAGGCGGCTGGTGTCGAAAGCAAGTTGAGCGAGCCGAAAAGAAGCCAGCTCGCAGTGACGGCCCGCGTCATGGTTACCCGCTGCAGTCGGATCAAAGGTACTACAACTAGCGATAAACAAACCAGAGTTATCCCCAAGGAATGAATAATATTGCTGACGCCGAGGGCCGGGATCAGATAGAAGGCGGTGAGCAGCGTGCCCAAAATACTGCCGCAGGTCGACACCGCATAGAGCGTGCCGGCGGTGCTGCCGACAGTGTGCAGTTGAGTCGCCGCCAAGCGGATAACGTATGGAGAGATGGTGCCGATGAAAACGCCGGGCAATAAAAAAAGCGCGCTGCAAGCGGCGAGCGGACTCAGCCGGTTGCCGAGATCCATGCCGGCGATCCATTCGTTGATCGTTGGGTAAAAAAATGGCAGGAAAAAGATCGCTATTCCAGGGATGACCAGCAAGACGGCAAGCTTGCCGTATGACGGCTCGCGCACCGACAGCCAACCGCCCCAATAGTAGCCGATGCTGAGCGCGGTCATCACCACCGAGATTAAGCTGCCCCAAACAAAGATCGAGCTGCCGAAATACGGCGCCAACACGCGGCTGCCGACAATCTCGAGCGCCATCAAGACCGCGCCGCTGACAAACACCACGATGTAATGGAGAAGCTGCACCATTTTCAACTCTCCCAATTCCAATAAGATCCCTCAGGCACGAGGGCGACCGGTTCGAGCATTCGTGTCGAGATGCCGTCGATAAACTGCGATGGCTGCGACAATACCATGCGCAAACTTTTGTCGAAAACTCGTGTGGGGTACGAAATGAATAGATTCTGTTTAGCCCGCGTCGCCGCGACGTAGAGCAAACGGCGCTCTTCTTCCAGATCTTCGGACGAACTGGTGTTGTAGAAGGACGGAAAGCGTCCTTCGAGCGCCCAGATGATAAACACCGAGTGAAACTCCAAACCCTTGGCCGAATGAATCGTCGAGAGAATCAGCGGCCCTTCATCCGGGTCGACGGCGAGCACGCCGCCGATACTGTCGTTGGGCGGTTCGAGCGCCATGTCGCTGAGCAAACGATCCAGGTTCCGATAACGCTCAGTCATGCCCTGGAAATGTTCCATGTCCCTTAGACGTTTGGGATGGTCATCGGGATAGTTCTGTTTCAAAATCGGCACATAATATTGCAGCAAATACTGCGCCTGCTCGGACGGCAACTCGGCCTTCGCCGCTTCCTCCAGTACCTGAGCGAGAGTTCTAAGCCCCTGGGCGACCTTGCCCTTGGCGTTGTAAGAGCGCAGCCGCTCCACCGCGCTGCCGCCTTCGAGCAGCCATTTAATAATCTTCTGGCTGGCGCCTGGACCGATGCCTTCGAGCAGCAGCAAAATTCGATTCCACGAGATCGCGTCTTGCGGATTGGCGAGAATCCGTAAATGCGCCAGCAAATCTTTGACGTGGGCGGCTTCCATGAACTGGAAGCCGCCGCGCTTGACGAACGGGATGTTGCGCCGGGTAAGCTCGATTTCCAAATCGAAGGAGTGAAAGCTCGAGCGAAACAACACCGCTATATCCCACAACGGCACACCTTCTTCGCGCAGCTCCAATATTTTCTGACAGACGAATTGCGACTGCATTTGTTCGCTGCCGGCCTGCACCAGTTTGGGCCGGCTGCCGACGCTTTTGCGCGTGAATAGGCGCTTTTCGTAGCTTTCCGTGGCGCGGGCAATGATCTCGTTGGTCAAATTCAAAATCGGCTGGGTGCTGCGGTAATTTTCTTCGAGCTTGATCAGGCGCGCGCCGGCAAACTGCTTGGGAAAGTCCATGATGTTGCGAAAATTGGCGCCGCGAAAAGAATAAATGCTTTGCGCGTCGTCTCCCACCACCGCGACGTTGTCATGGGTCGCCGCCAAGAGGCGGACGATTTCAGCCTGTAAGTGATTGGTGTCCTGGTATTCGTCGACCATTATATATCGATAGGTATCGGACAGCCGGTTACGGACCTCGACGTGATTGGCCAACAGGTCACGCAGCTTGATCAGCAGATCGTCGTAATCGATCAGCGACTTGGTTTGCTTAAAATCAGCATAGCGGCGCTGCATTTCCGCCAATTCATGGTTCACGTCGACCAGATGCGGATATTCCAGCTCCAAGAGTTCATTCAGCCCGATCTGCTTGTTGTGCGTCATGCTGAAGATTTCCGCGACGGTTTGTTTGCGCGGAAAGCGCTTTTCTTTGGTATTGAGACCCATATCGCTGCGCAGGGTCTGAATCACATCCTCGCTGTCGGGCCGGTCCATGATCGTAAACGACGACGCCAGATTGACATGGCGACCATGCACCCGCAGGACGAGATTGGCGAACGAATGAAAAGTGCCGCCGGAGACCTGGCTGCAGCGGCTGTCGATCAATAGACTAGCGCGGCGAATCATTGCTTCGGCGGCGCGCCGGGTAAACGTCAAGAGCAAGATCGAGCGCGGATCGATGCCCAGATCGATCAAATGCGCGACGCGATAGACCAACGTGCGAGTTTTCCCCGTGCCGGCGCCGGCGATAATCAGCAGTGGCCCCTCCACCGCGGTCGCCGCTTCGTATTGCGCCTCGTTAAGCTCCTTGCGGTAGTCGAGCCCTGAGCTGTTGCGGATCGGTTCGGTTAAGTCTTTGAGGATGTAAGTGGTCGTCAAGAAAACTCCAGTTGCAGCGTAAAGTACCGATTTTTATTGAGTGGAGCAAGCGATGCAGGGAGATTCGGAGCATTACGATGGACCCAGCGCGGCGCAGTGGCAAACAATGCGGAGAAGAGATTGGACCACAAAGAGCACCAAGGCCACATAGAAAGAAGATTCGGATTCGGAGAGTTGGCCGCAAAGAACGCAAAGTACGCAAAGAAGATGTAGGAGCGACCGGCAATACGAAGAGCACGAAGGTCGGCGTCTAAAGGAGCGCGGACATTCTTGTCCG
>JAERMN010000538.1 GCA_016844625.1 Deltaproteobacteria bacterium | reverse complement strand
TGGTGGTCGCAGTAGGATTTGAACCTACGACCTCGCGCATGTGAGGCGCGCGCTCTAACCAGCTGAGCTATGCGACCACTGGGATATCTCTTCTAGCACCTTGTCAAAGCAGCTGCAAGAATACTGTCGCCAACCCAGAGCAGCCGTCAGAATTCTCCCCATCGCAACCGTCGAGGCACGATATTGTCGACAGTCCTGACGCACCGTTGGCCGAAGCATAGCGCGCAAACAGTAAATGGAGGTTGAACCGGTTATGAAAACTCGCAAATTAAGTTTCGCTGCGTCTATTGGGCTGGTAATCGCATGGATGGCAGCGGCGCCCGCCGCCCAGGCACCGTTCTATGAAGGCAAAACCCTGCGCGTTCTGATCGCTTCGGGTCCCGGCGGCGGCACCGATACCGCCGGCCGGCTCATCGCGCGTTACTTGCCGAAATATCTGCCGGGTAATCCGAAGATCGTCGTTCAGAATATGGGCGGCGGCGGTGCTACCATCGCCAACAACTACTTCGCCAGCGAGGTAAAGCCGGACGGCCTGACGATTATGCAAGATTCGTCTTCCAGCGTGGCGAACTTCGTTCGTGGCGGGCCTTCGATCAAATATGACCCGAGAAAATTCCGCCTTATTGGCGGCGTCGCCCGACCGGGAAGCCTGCTCATGATCCGCAACGACGCCCGCGACCGGTTGACCAACAAAGCCGCGAAGCCCGTGGTCGTCGGTGACACCGACGGTATCCGCAACTGGATCGCGATGACGGTTTGGGGCGCCGAATATATCGGCTGGAATCTGCGCTGGATCTACGGCTATCCCGGCAGCCGCGAGCTGCAGCTAGCGATCCGCCAGGGCGAAATCGATGTCTGGGCGACGCAAAATGCCAAGCTGGTAAAAGATCTGCAGCGCGAGGGCGTCGCGCAGATCATTGGCACCGAAGAGGATCACCGGCGCGCCGATTTCCCCGACGCGCCGACTTTTCTTGAGCTCTTGGGTAGTAAAAAACCCACGGGACTTTCTTGGCAAGCGTACCAGGCGTGGGCCGGCGCGCCGGAGCTTGATAAGTATTTAGTCGCGCCCGAGGGCACCCCGGATCACCTGGTCAAACTCTTGCGCGAGGCATTTACTCAAGTAATGAAGGACCCGGAAGTGGATAAAGACGGCGATAAATTCTTCGGCGACGGCTGGCGTGGCCACAGCGCGGAAAAAATTGAAGCCGTGATTCGCGAGCATATCGCTATTCCTAAGGAGGCAAAGGAGTACATTACCAAAATGCGGCTAAAGTATAGTTTGCCCGTCGGAGACTCAAAATAAGCGCCTCTTCAGGCTTCCTTAGGGGGAACCTGGGAGCGTCGCCTTGAACTTGTTCAGCGCGCAGATCACGCAGCACGGCAAGGTTTCCGATGCTTAAAACTCCGGACTTCGTATTGCGACCGGCGCAAATTTTCCGGTGATCTGGATTACTCGAACATGGGGATTGACTCCCGCCAAGCATGTCCTGAGCATCGCCGAAGGGGCGCAAAGTACGCCAAGTTCGGAATCGAAAGATAGATGTTTTTACAAACCATCTTGTTCATTTTTTCCGACCTTTGCGGCCTTGGCGTCTTTGCGGGAGATACTCCGAGTTTCGGTTGCGGCTTCGCCGCGCTATGCCCTTTGCGGTTAATTTTCCGGTCCCGAATCTTTTAATGTTTGAAGCTGCTCTCGAGGGATTAGTCGGCGTGCTTCAACCCGAGGCATTCATGTTCATGTGCCTCGGCGTCGGGATCGGCAGCCTGGTCGGCTTTTTGCCGGGCATCGGCGGGCCGAGCACGCTCGCCCTCATGCTTCCTTTCGTCATGACGATGAAAGACCCGCTCCTCGTCATCGCGCTCTTGGTCGGCCTGGACGCGGTCGGCAACACTGCCAGCGCGTTTACTTCGATTCTCATCGCAGTGCCGGGCAGCACGGGCTCCCAAGCGACGATTCTCGACGGCCATCCGATGGCGAAAAACGGCGAAGGCGCCAGAGCGCTCAGCGCTTCGTTCGTGGCATCGTTGCTGGGCGGCATTTTCGGCGCGCTGGTCCTGTTTGCTTCGTTACCGGTGCTGCGCCCACTGGTACTTTCTTTTAGCTCGCCGGAATTTTTCATTCTCACGATCTGGGGCGTGAGCATGGTCGGCATTCTCAGCGGCAACGCCCCCATCAAGGGCCTTCTCGCCGGCATTCTCGGCGTATTGATTTCAACGGTCGGATTGGACGCGAAGTCCGGTATCGAGCGTTACGCGTTCAATATTTCATACTTCTGGGAAGGCATCGATTTGGTTCTGATCGCCCTCGGCATCTTCGCCATCCCGGAAGTCATCGACCTCGCCGGCCGCAAGGGCTCCATCGCGAAGGCGGAAGAATTCGGCCGCGGCTACCTCCAAGGCATCAAGGATGTCTTCATTCACTGGTGGCTCTTGATCCGAACCTCGATTATCGGCGTGTGGGTAGGCTTTCTTCCCGGTCTGGGCAGCTCGGTGGCGGATTGGTTCGCTTACGCTCACGCGGTGCAGACGGAAAAGAATCGGGAAAATTTCGGCAAGGGCGACGTGCGCGGCGTGATCGCTTCGGAAGGCTCGAACAACGCCAAGGAAGGCGGCGACTACATTCCGACACTGGCCTTCGGCATTCCCGGCGGCACTTCGTCGGCGCTCGTGCTCACCGCCTTCATCGCCGTCGGCATCAAACCGGGCCCCGACATGCTGACCTCACAGCTCAACCTGACCTTCGCGGTGATCTGGACTTTGGTCATTGCGAATATTCTAGCCACGGCGATTTGCATGGTGTTCGCGAAACCCATCGCGAAAATTTGCTTCATGCCGTTTTACGCCATCGTGCCGCCGGTCGTGGCCTTTGTCTTCATCGGCGCCTTCGCGGCCAACTTTCACACCTACGATTTGACGGCGCTGATGATTTTCTCCTCCCTCGGCTTCTTCATGCGCCGCTACGGCTGGCCGCGCGCCCCCCTGGTGCTGGGCATGGTGCTGGGCAACAAGATGGAACTATACCTGTGGCTCTCGTACACCCGCTATGGGTTTGAATGGCTGGCCCGGCCGACGGTCATCGTTTTGATCCTGCTCCTGATCGCATCCATTGTGTATCCGATTCTCGCCGCCCGAAAACGGAACATCGAGACGTCATTGTCGGAGGCTTAATGGGTCGCGCCAAGGAACAAATGTTTTTTACCGCGTTCATTGGCCTGGTCATATTCGCGGCTTTGTTCGTCGCCACGGATTGGCCTGTTCGCGCTTCCATCATTATTCT
>JAERMN010000537.1 GCA_016844625.1 Deltaproteobacteria bacterium | reverse complement strand
AAGATTTGGCGCCGCTGCGCGCGGCGATTGGGAAAATCCTAGACGAATCTGTTGATGTCGCGCTGTTCACCAACGGCGCGCAGGTCGATCATCTGTTTCAAGTTGCCGCCTACGACAGAGCGGACGACATGTTGCGTCAGGCCTTGAATAAGATTGTCGTCGGCTCCGTCGGGCCTGTGTGTACGCAAGTGCTCCAACAATACGGTCTCGCACCGGACATCGAACCGGCTCATCCAAAGATGGGTTCGCTGATCGCAGAGGTTGCCGCGCGGGCGCGCGAAGTTCTCTCGACGAAAAACAGGCTCTAACCGTTTACTACCTATTCCCGCTCGCGAGTGATCTTTCTTACCCTCGCCCGGAACGGGAGAGGGAAGGGTGAGGGTGCCAATCGAGTCCCCCCTCATCATTTACCCCTCATCATTTCCCCTCATCCTCACCTTCTCCCGCAAGGAGAGAAGGGACAAGATCTGAGAGATTCGTTGCCGACAGCGATTTTTTCTTCCCGATGAAATCAACTTGACTGCTGAAAGGTTTGGCAATATGTCTCCAACTGTTCGCCGCAGTGACGACGCCGATGATTCGAAAAATTCCTCCAATGATCTTGGTTATACTTGTTGTGTGGGCGCTGCTGCCGCTGCAACTTGACGCCGCGCAGCCGAAGAAACTTCGCCTGGCGTTTAGCGCTTTCGCTTATGCCAATCCGCCGTTTTGGATCGCCCATGAGCTGAAGCTATTCGAAAAATACGGCGGTTATGAAACGGAATTGATCTACGTCGGCGGTTCGCGGCCGATCCAAGCGATGCTTGGCGGTTCGATCGACGTGTCACAGGTTGGCGGCGCGGCGGCGGTGGCCGCGGCGGCGAATGGCGCGGAGATCGCTATTCTCGGCACTGTGTTTACCCGGCTGACTTTCGCGATTCACGTCAGTCCGCAGATCAAACAGATTAGCGATCTCAAAGGCAAAACCATCGCAGCCGGCGCGGTCGGCGGCAATAGCTACTTTGCGGCGCTGGCGTTTCTGCGCCATTTCAACTGGGTGGCCAATCGCGAGGTCGGCGTGATGGCGGCGGGCGGATCGCCGGAAGTGCTCGCCGGTATGTTGCAGGGAAGATTTCAAGCCGGCGTGTTAACGCCGCCGACATCGCACGCGGCGACCAAAGCGGGCCATCGCGAAATCTTCGATCTCGCTGGGCTCGACTTTCCTTTTCCGGTCATATCCGTCGTCACCACGCGCAAGTATATCGACGCCAATCCGGATACAATTCTCAACATTCTGCGCGCCACCTCCGAAGCGATTTACCTCTATAAGACGCGGCCGGAGCTGACCCTGCCGGTGGTTGCCAAATACATGCGCGTGCCCAAGGACGATCCAGCACTGGTCGCCGCGCAGGAAGGTCCAGGCAAGCACCTCAATCAGTTTCTGACGCCCAACCCCGAGGGCGTCAAGTTCGTCCTGGACTTTCTCGCCGAGAAACAGCCGTCGCTCAAAGCTAAGAACCCCAACGATTTCATCGACGCCCGATTCGTCCGCAAGCTCGAAGAAGAAGGTTTCTTCAAAAAATTTGTTACCAAATAGAAAGAGAAAATTATGCGCGCTGCCGATGCACTCGTGGATATTCTCAGAACTGAAGGCGTGAAGTTCGTGTCAACGTTGCCGGGCGACGATATTTTGCCGATCTTCGATGCGCTGCATCAGAACGGCCAAGTGCCGTTGATTCTGACGCGCCATGAGCAGGCGACCGTGTATATGGCCGACGGCTACGCGCGCAGCACCGGCGAAGTGGGCGTAGCGATGGTGACCAAGGGGCCGGGACGCTGCAACGCGTTGACCGCCATCGTCAATGCCTTCACCGACTGCGTGCCGCTGGTGGTCATCTTCGGCCATAGCTCGCGCAAGCAATTGGCCAAGGGCATGCTGCAAGAAGTTCCTTATCTCGACACGTTTCAGACGATGGCTAAGTGGACATTCAGCGTTCCCTCGCCGGAAAGAATTCCCGAAGTGTTTCGCCGCGCCTTCACCTTGGCGCGCTCCGGGCGGCCGGGGCCGGTGATTATCGAGATGCCGCAGGACATCAGCATGGCGCAGGCAGAAATTCCGCCCTATCACAAGACGCGGCGGGTACGCTTCGGGCCCGATCCCGACGATGTCGATAAGCTGATCGAATTGTTACAAGGCGCCAGCCTGCCGCTGATCTACGTTGGCCGCGGCGCGCTGTGGTCGCGGGCGACGGACGCGCTCGTGCAAGTTGCCGAGACTTACGCGCTGCCGGTGATGGCGACGTTGCCGGCGAAGGGCGCGATGCCGGAAGATCACCCGCTCTGTCTCGGCCTCGGCGGTTATCCGCGCGCGGTTTATAGCACTGGACAGTCGCGCAAGTTCGCCGAAGAGGCGGATTTAGTGATCGCGCTCGGTTGTAGCTTTCGCCAGCACGCGACTTCCAGTTGGTTACCCAAACCGGCGCACGCGAAACTGGTTCAAGTCGACATCGACGCCGCGGAGCTGCACAAAAACTATCCGGCCGATCTGGTGATTCTATCCGACATTCAACTCTTCCTTCGCGCGCTGCTTCAGCAGGGAAAAGAAAAGCTCGGCGCTTATCGCAAAGGCATGGCGAGCGACGTGGCGGACGAGATCAAAGAACTGAAACGAAAATGGTTGGACTCGTGGAACCCGCGCCTGACTTCCGCTGAGATTCCGATCAATCCTTACCGCGCCTGTTGGGATCTGACGCATCAGCTCGATCCAAAGAAAACTATTTTGCTGCACGATGCCGGCGTGACGCGCGCTTATGTGTCGCATCACTATGAGGCTTTGAATCCGCTGGGTTTCATTGGCTTCGGCGGCACCAGCGCGATGGGCTGGTCGACGCCGGCGGCCTTGGGCGCGAAGTTGGGCAATCCCGACAAGACGGTGGTGAATTTCACCGGCGACGGTTCCTTCGGCATGACCGGCATGGAGATCGAAACCGCGGCGCGCAACGACATTCGCACGCTGACGGTGATTCTCAACAACGAAAGTTTAGGCGCCAGCCGTGAGACGCTGCACGAACGCTTCAATGGGCATGAGATCGGTATTTCTTTACGCGGCGACTACGTTG
>JAERMN010000536.1 GCA_016844625.1 Deltaproteobacteria bacterium | reverse complement strand
GCTGATGATCGACATGGTGCGCGAAGATTCCAAAGTCGCCCTACCGTTTACGATCCCGCAAGTCGTCGATTACAGCTTTCTCGAAAAAGCCCGCCGCGAGCTCGGCGCCAGCCGTTAAGACGGGCGTTGTAGAACTCTCACCATCGGCACTGCCACTTCCGAGGACATCTTTCACCACGAAGGACACGAAGAGCACGAAGTTCGGAGTTTGAATCATCCGAACCCTTCGTGACCTTCGTGATCTTCGTGGTGAGATGGGATTTTCTCATCGCGCGCGATAGCTCAGGATCACCGGCCCTGAAAATTTGCGTGAGTCTCGCAACCTTGCAACTACAGTAATACGTTGAGCACGAAATTAGGAAAACAAAACTTCCGGACCTTCGTGTCCTTCGTGCCTTCGTGGTGAAAGCTCCGCTTCTTGTCGCGCCTTTGCCGCCCCTGGCTGATTATGTTACAGCCATTACGATCAGTAGGAGAAAGTCGTGCACCCGACATCGATCCGCCCTACGACGTCTACTACCGCCAGATTCTCGAACAGATCGAGCTCGCTGAAGAGCTCGGCTGGGAATGTTTCATGTTCAACGAACACCACTTTCTCGGCTACGGCGGGCTGGTGGCGAATCCGGCCGTGTTGCTCGCCTCGGCGGCGGCACGGACAAAGAGAATTCGTTTAGGCCCGTGCATTGCCATCTTGCCGCTGCGTCATCCGCTGCATACGGCGGAAGACTACGCCATGGTCGATGCGATCTCCGGCGGGCGGTTAGAGTTCGGCATCGGCTCGGGCAACACCGAGATGGACTATCGTGTGTTCGGCGTGACGCGGGACAACGACCGAGAGCGCTCAGCTGAAGCGCTAGAAGTGATTTTGAAAGTTTGGTCCAACGAGCGGGCGAGTCATCAAGGCAATTTCTGGCAATTCGAAGAGCTAACGCTTTATCCCCGCCCTGTACAGCAACCGCATCCGCCGATCTGGGTCGCCGGCACTTCCCCGGCGGGATTAGGCTGGGCCGGACGCAACGGCTATCACATCATGACCGTCGGTCATCCCCATGCGCCGGAGAAAGTTCGCGCCGGCGTGGACGCGTGGAAACAAGGCTTGCTCGACGCGGGCCTATATCCAGGCATGCGCCACTGTCAGTTTCACGTTCGTACCCATGTCAATGAAAGCGCCGAGCGCGCCCGCGAGATCGGCATGGCGGCGGTAAAACGTTACGACGAGATATCCCGCATCGGCAGACGCTCGCTCACGGCGGCGCCGGCGGAGTACGATTGGAACATGATGCTCGCGACCGGAAGAAATAACTACGGCACGCCCGAACAAGTCATTCAAGGCATCCACAACGCCGCGAAGAACTACTACTTCGACACATTGACGGCGACGTTTAACTACGGCGGCATAGCGCACGGCGAGATTATCAAATCCATGCGACTCTTCGCCAAGGAAGTCATGCCGGCGTTTCGCTAGGAACGCTGGCGCGCCCGGGCTAACTAACTGGAATTCACTTCAGGGTTGAATCGACGAAATGGCTTGGCGCCAGGATTTCGATTTTCACCGAGGTTAAGCCGCGGGTGAGAAACCCCAGCTCGCTGGCCGCGCGCCGGGTGAGATCGATGACGCGATTTTTTTGCATCGGTCCGCGATCGTTGACGCGCACGACTACGCTGCGATTGTTAGTTAAATTAATCACCCGCACCAGCGTGCCGAAGGGCAAGGTTTTGTGCGCCGCCGTCAGCGCGTTGTGGTCGAACGATTCTCCGCTCGCAGTGCGTCGACGCTGAAACGTCGCATGATAGTACGCCGCTAAGCCCGTCTGGGTCTGAAAGCCTTTTTCCGTAGACTTTGTCGGTTCCTCAACCGGTATCGGGGCGGATTCGCTCTCTGTTTCCTGGCAGTTCGCGTAATCGATGTTCGCCGTAGCCATTGCGGCTATAACGATCGTCAACCCAATACGACGCGTAGTTAAATCCATACGTGCTATGTTAATATATCTTTGAGCCGCGCGACTAGCGAAGAGTCTAAACGGAGCAATGCTTTCACGTTTCGCGCCAATTCTTCTCCGGGCGCGGCTTTGATTTCCAACCTTGCGCGATTCGCTTCAGCCAACAGCTCCGGATCGCGGATCGCTTCGATGAATCCTTTGCGGAGAATTTCTACTAGATTTTGGGGCGTTCCCGGCGGCCGCGGCCGCGCCGATGTTTTTGCTTCGGCGCTACCTAACATGATTTAGTTCACCGCACCGAAACTCCTCGAACCCGTAATGGAGTTTCCGAAATGGCTGCGCTTATTTGAGTATCTCCTTCATCTTCGCGACCAGCGCCGGCTCCAACTTGAATAGCTCTCGCACCTGCTTTTGAAGCTCTTCGCCATCGATCGGATCGAGGTCAAGCCTTGCCCGCTGAGTGTCAGCGATGAATTCCGGATCTTTTATGGTGTCGAGAAATGCTTTGCGCAATAGCCGGACACGATCCCTCGGCGTGCCCGGAGGTAAAACGTAAAAACGATTCAAGACGCCGTTGGTCCGCGCCGCAGTAAGAATCATTCTCCGCGCCTCGTCGCTCTTGGCGAGATCCGGCGCCCAGGGAACATTGGCAACCTCGGGGTGCGGCTTCAGATTGGCCTGAACCAAAAGCGTAACATCGCCTTTGTCCAGCTCCGCGCGCCAAGTCGCCTTGAACGATTCCCAGGAATTGCAGATGCCCTGAACTTCGCCGGAGTTGAACGCCAGTCTAACCGGGCCGGTGCCTTTGTAGCCCGACACCATTTGCAGCGGCAACCCCAGAGTCGCTTTCAATACTTTGGGAATGTCGTCGGTGCCACCGCCGGGCGCAACGCCGCCGATTTTGAGAACCGTGCCCGAAGCTTTCCACTGCTCAACACTGGTGATGCCGGTGGACTTGGCAACGCCGATCATGAAGTTGTCTTGCGCCGGCACACCCAAGTATTCAAACCTGGCACCGTCGAATTCGACGCCGGCAAGTCCAAGCATTTGCTGGAAGACCAAGCCGCCGACAAAGTTGCCGATCGTGAGCCCGTCCGGTTTGGCCGCTTTGTAGATGAAATTCGCCGCCAAGAGGCTCGCCGCGCCGGGCATGTTGTCGACGATCATCGCCGGATTGCCGGGAATATGCTTGCCCATATGGCGCGCAATCACACGCGAGTAGGTGTCAAACCCGCCGCCGGGCGCTAACCCGACGATGAGGCGAATCGTTTTGCCTTTATAGAAATTGTCTTGGGCCAGAGCCGCGAAGATTGGCACATTGAACAGTGCGACAAGGCCAAACGAGAATAGCCAACGACGAATCGTCCAGCACATGATTCTCCCCTCCTGTATCAATCAGAGCCGTGACTTCGGCAAGTAATGGTTGTCGAACCCGATGTGGCGGCGATTAAAGCAAGTTTCATACGAGGAGACAATCATTATTTTACGCCCGCGAAGTGGCTGCGTTTGGTTTGACAGATAGCCGCATTCCCCCATCGTCTGAACTCGCCAGCGGGTTGAGGCGGCGTACGGATTTACATCCTAGTTTCGGTATGCTAGGACCTGTACGTCTTATTAAAGGACGCTCTTTGTTAAAAAAGTGTAACGCCAAGCTCACGGCATTTTACACTACGCAAACTGGCAATCTTCACCGAAGGATTTTTCAGATGTTGAGGAAGCTTTCTGACTTTTTCGAGCGCCGATCCAAGCGAACCGTCGGATTTATTGCCATCCTATTTTCGATTCTTTTGGGGGCGCTCGATCTTAAAACGAGCGGCGAGATCCATTTTCTACTTCTCTACTTGATGCCAATCTTTCTCGGTAGCTGGTTCGTATCAAGAGAGATGGGAGTCTATCTCGCTTTCTTCGGTTCGTTGGTTTGGTTCGCCGCCGACACTCTTAACGGGCGGGCATATTCTTCGGCGTGGATCGCCTATTGGAATCTGCTCATGCGCACCTCGGTTTTCATTCTTTTCGCCGTCACGCAAGCGCAACTGCGCGCGAAAATCGACGAGCTGTCCAATCTCGTGGCCCGCGATTTTCTTACCGGATTACCTAACGGCCGCGCGTTTTATCAATTGGCTGCTAAAGAAATGGACCGTGCGTTCGGTCTAGAGCCGATGACCTTAGCGTGTATCGACGTGACAGGATTGCAGTGGGTCAACGACCGCGCCGGCTACCCAGCAGGCGATCAAATTCTTTGCACCATCGCGCATACCCTTCAGCAGCATGCGCCGCGCTCCGACCTCGTCGGCCGAAGCGCTGGCACGTCGTTTCTCGTCTTGTTGCCCAACACGACTTCGGAGGCGGCAGGCCCGATGCTCGAACAACTCAGAAATGCCTTGCAAGAAATGCGGCGCAGATACTCCCATCCGTTAACCTTCCACATCAGCGCGATCGCTTATTCGAAGGCGCCAAGAAAAATCGCCCAGCTCATGCATCAAGCGGAAAGCCAGATGACGCGTATGAAGGGCGAAAAAAAGGATTCCATCCAAATAACTATAGTGGACGAGCTGCCGCTGCTGAATTAAACCCGCTGTTGGTTCTTCAGAGCCGCCACCTAGCGGTAGAGCGCACTGACAAACCGGCTCTTTTCCAAATCCTAGAGAATGCTATCGTCGTAGAAGCGTTTGGGATATTGGCCTTTGGCCTTGGGATTGACCTGCGCACGCTCATCGACCACGAAGCGAAACGCTTCCGGCGTCGGTAGGCGTTTCAAATATTTGTTAACCGACACTTCGTAAGCCTCCTCCATCATCTGCCGATCCCTGGTGCGAAAACACTTCATCATCGTATCGATGGCAAAGGGCTTGTCCTTTTTAATGCGCGCCGTCGCTTCCAGGATCGACATGACGTAATTGGTCACGGCGTCGCGCCGCTGCGCCATGAAACTGCGCCGCACGGTAATCCCGGTCGACGCGTAAGGCACGGCTAACGAGGCGATGTCGAGCAACTCGCGGAACCCCTCCCGCCGTGCTTGAATAATCGCCGGATAAGAAAGTATCGCGGCTTGAATGCGGCCGCCGCGCATGGCCGCCAAGTTCGAACTGATCGCGCCGGCCTGGACGATCGACACATCGCTAATCGGCTCTAAACCTAATGATGGATCGTCATGCGCGCGGCGGTATCGATGGAAGTGCCAAAGCGGCTAATGCCAATAGATTCTTACCTTCGAAATGTTGAACAAGATGAGTGCAAGAAAAGTTATCGCGCCAAGAACGCTAAGCTCGCAAAGCCCTCTCCCATGCCCCCGATTTTTATAAATTATATCTTGGCGTCCTTGGCGTTCTTTGCGCGAGATACAATCTTTTCCTCTCTTCTCGTCGTCGGAAAAATCCAAATATGTTGGGCTAGCCGTCCCCTTCAAATCCTCACCTCTTGGCACGCTCGGAATCGCCATCAAGCTGGTGACCAGCCGCTCGGTTGTGATCGCCAGCGAAACCACGTCGGCGCCGCCGATCGCCGCGCTCGCCGTGGTGCTGCCGGCAATGGCGAGAAACTCGATCTCGCCGGCGATCATCGCCGCCATGCCTCCGGTGCCGCTCGGAAACGCCACCAGATCGATGTCGAGCCCATACTTCCTGAACAGCCCGGCTTCTTTGGCTGCCCAATACGGCGCCATGTTGCCGGAGAGCGAAGCGTAGCCCGCGCGCAGCCTCCGTCCCTCTTGGGCAAAAACAAAACCCGCATCGAACGCCAAAACCACGATGAATACGGCCGCTAAGATTTTTCAGCGAACTAACCAACAAACATGGTCACTCCTAACGTTGCCACAAAAATCTCGGCGCCTTTGCGCGAGATAATTTTTTTCAGCGCCCGGTTGGGATACCCAACTCCTGCTGGGCACGGCGGAGATAACTCATGTCGAGATACTTTTCCGGCGCGGGATAAGGCTTGCTCTTGAATAAGCGTTCGCCCATCAAATCAATCAAACGCTGAAACCCTTCGCGGTTGACCGAGCCGTCTTTACTGATGATGCCCTGCGAGAGATATTCGTCGACCGTGACGCGCGTGAACTTGAGCGGAATCCCGGTGCGCTTCGAAACCAATTCCGCCGCCTGCTCGCGATTGGTGTGGGCCCATTGCATCGAGCGCACCATCGCTTTCAGATAGCGCACCGTCAATTGACTGTTGGTTTCCGCCCAGCGGCCATCGACGATCAAACTGTGAAACTGCAAGTTGGGAATGTAATCCGACAATCGTGCGATTTCGCGAAAACCAAGCTCACGCGAGCGCGGCAGATCGCCGCCGAGCAACATCGTCGCCGAGGTGCTGCAAGTCTTTAGGCTCGCCAGCCGCTGGCCGGTGGGGCCGTTCTGAATGATCGTGTAATCCTTATTGAGCTCCAACCCTTCAGCCTTGAGCATTTCGCGCAAGAAAATCGTGCTGCCGGAAACCAAGCTGACGACGCCGATGTTCGTGCCCTTTAGTTCTTTAATGCTCTTATACTTCGGACAAGTGACCAGCGTGTAAGCCGCGATCGGCACCGTGCCGCCGATGATTTTGAGCGACGCGCCGCGCTCCACGGCGTTGATCGCCGCCGACGGATCAA
>JAERMN010000535.1 GCA_016844625.1 Deltaproteobacteria bacterium | reverse complement strand
GCGATTTTCAAATCACGACCGCATCCGAGCCTGGCGCGATCTTTGGTGAGATGTCTATTCTCCTCGATATTCCTCATACCGCTACCGTCAGAACGCTTACGCCATCTCGGATGCACGTGGTCGAGCGCGCGGCGGATTTTCTCCTATCACAGACCGATATTACCTACCAACTCGCCCAACTCCTCGCTCAGAGATTGTACAGCGTCACCACCTATCTCGTTGACTTAAAGAAACAGTTTGAGGATCGCAAAGACCATCTCGGCATGGTCGATGAGGTGCTGGAGACGCTGGTCCACCAACAGGTCGAGGAGTGTAGTCCAGGCTCTGACCGCGACCCCAATACGACTATTTGAACCAGCTTGGCAAGTCCGTGAGTTCAGGCACCGGGCGATTGAGTGGTTTGTCCATGTGGACGACTTCAGCGCCAGCCAGCGAGAACCACAGCGCCATCCGCTCCGTGGTGTCGAAAACGATATGCGTAGGGTCGGGGCCTATCTGCCGTCCAGGATTGAAGACCCAGGTGGAGCCCAATCGGTCCACCCAAGACCCGCCTTGGCGAAAAGGAGACTGGTGGATGTGGCCGCTGAGGACGATGTCCGGCTGGTATTGTTTGATCCAACGCACCAACTCGGCGTCACCGAAATGCTTCTGCCCGCCCCAGCTCGTCGGCGACTCGTCTGGCGGCGCATGATAGACCCAAATCCATTGCTCCTTCGGCTTTTCTGCGTCGCGCGCCAATTGAGCGCCTACGGTCTCTCTCGTCTGCGGACCGTCCCACCAGGGGCAGATGGTAATCAAGACGCCGTCAACGGAAAGACTGTCTCCGTCGGTTGGCGCTCCGAATTGACGAACTTTCGTGATCCACTTCGCCACCTTCTCACCAGCATCATTAAGCGCATCGAGATCATGATTGCCCGAGCATACGATCAGTTTGGTCCTGGTGTGGAGCCGCTTCAGGTAAGTCAGAATCACCGCGATTTGGGCCCGCGCCTCGACAGCCGATGAGATATCGAGATGGTCGCCCGCGATCACGACGACGTCAAAATCTTTCGAGACGTTCGTTACCCAGTCGAATTGTTTGAGAGCATAGTGCAGATCCGATACGAGGAGACATTTCATGCTCGTCTCCCCTGTGAAAGTTTGCTCAGCGTCAAAGTGTAAGCACTCCTGCTCGATGCTACGGATGCCTCTGTTCGGAGTCAACGCGCTATGCTCAGCGAGAGCAAGTGTTGCTGTCTTTCCGACGTATAGGAAATTTAAACACCCTTTTTCGCTGACGGGAGCTATAGCGCCGAACCGGCTAGTAATCAATCACACGATTGTTTGCCGAAAATCGAGCAGGGATTAACGACTCAAGGCGAAGTGTTTTCGGAGGGACCAATGTTGTGAGGCTTCAATGAATTGATTATCTTTGGTAACTTAGCTCAGTCTGAGTATGCCGACCCCCGCAACATAAAGGAGATAAAATGCGCGAGATCCTGACCGATATCTTCACCTGGCCGTGGTTTTCCGAACCGCACGGCTACAATTTTAACGGCCACTTCATCCGGCACGCTGATGGGAATCTTTGCGTTGATCCCGTGGATCCAAGTAACGAAGATTTGGCGGAGATGGCGCGGCAGGGTGTTGCGCGCATTGTCATCACCAATCGCAACCACTCGCGGGCGGCGAACAAGATTCGTGCGCGCACCGGCGCGCGCACGGCGATCCATCCGGCGGATGCGGCGCACGCGCGTAGCGAGGGCGCGGAGCTGGATGAAGAATTGAACTCAGGCGACAAGGTCGGTCCGTTCGTGGTGATCGACTCGCCGGGAAAATCGCAGGGCGAAGTGGTGCTGCACTGTCCGGCACGAAAAATCCTGCTCGTCGGGGATGCTGTGGTCGGCGATCCGCCTGGGAAGTGCAAGCTCTTACCGGACAAGGTGGTGGACGATCCGGCGCGCCTACGCGATAGCGCGCGTCAACTGCTGGCGCTCGACTTCGATATATTATTGGTTGGCGACGGCGAGCCGATCTTACAGTCCGCTAAGGATAGGCTGCGGGAACTGGTGGATACTTTTCCTCGGTGACAGTTCGCAGCGCGATTTGCCAGTGGCGGAAAATCACTAGTAAGATTTGCCTTTGACCGGCTTCGGCTTGCGGGGATCATCTGCGTCCGGCAAACAGACGTAGGTCATCGTCGAGTTGTTGTCGGTGAAGGTGACCGAGTTCTTGCCGAACTTGGAATCTTTGAACTGTTTCCACACGTCGAGCTTTTCTTTCATGCTGGCTTCGCACTTAGCTTGAGAACCGAGGTTGGGGGCGGCGATCCAGCTGTCGGAGGTCGGAGTCTGGGTGCGGGTCCACAACGTCCAGGTAAGCAGCAGTCCTAAGCAACAGACTTTTTTCATAGGCCACTCCTTGCATTCCGATTATAGACGATTGTGCCGGACAAAGCTTTCGAATTGTTAAGCGCATTGGCTAAACAGCGCCATGGCAGCATCCTACAGAGTTCCGTCGATAGCAGAATCATTGACGCAAATCGGTCTTGAAGCTCTCTTGACAGGGTGCTTCGATGAGGCGTACACGAAGATCAAAGACTTATTGGAAAGGAGACATTCATGGCAAATCAATTCGAAGTCATCGATGCCGACGGGCACATCACCGAGGAAGACGGCCAGTTGAAAAAATACATGCCGGAAAAGTACGCCAAACGCGCCGCGACGCTCACACCGAGAGACAGTTGGGATCGCTCGCTCAGCGGAAAATTGGGGACGAGAGCCAAAGATGCCAAGAGTTGGCTCGACGCGATGGACAAGGGCGGCGTGTCGACAGCGGTGCTTTATCCGACCAACGGGCTTAGCGTCGGCTGGATTCGTGAACCGGATGTCGCGGTTCAGTATTGCCGGGCGTGGAACGACTTCTGTTCGGAAGAGTTTCAGAAAGTCAGTCCGCGGCTTAAATGCGTGGCTTTGGTGTCGTTTCAAGATGTTTCGGAAGCGGTCAAAGAACTGCGACGCGCGGTCAAAGAATTGAAGCTGGTCGGGCTGATGCTGCCCGCCGTCGGTCTGCGCTTGCCGCTTGGTCATGAAAGCTTCTGGCCCATTTACGAAGAAGCGGAAAAGCTCGACTGCATGGTGGGCGTGCACGCGACGGTGCGCGGGCCGCATTACTTCGCCGGCGATTTGTTCGATCAGTTTATCGAAGTGCACACGCTATCCCATGCGTTTGCTCAGATGCTGCAATGCACGAGTATGATGTTTCGCGGCGTGTTCGACCGCTTCCCGAAGCTGCGCGTTGCCTTCATGGAGGCGGGTTGCAGTTGGGCGCCCTATTGGTTTGGGCGAATGAACGAGGAATGGGAAAAGCGCGGCGAAGTCGAGGCGCCCCATTGCACGAAAAAACCCAGTGAGTATTTCAAAGAAGCGCGGATCTATTTTCATGCGGAAGACTATGAACCGTTGATCGGTGCCACGGCAAATCTGCTCTCGCATAAGGTCATCTATTACGCCTCGGATTATCCCCACTGGGACAGCGAATTTCCGGAAAACATCGAACATCTAAGCCGGCGTGAAGATTTGAACGAGGAAGCCAAGAAATGGCTGTTGGCGGAGAGTGCCAAGAAGCTTTACAACTTACAATGAGGTTTTGAATGGCAGCCAAACGTAAAATTTGTTTGACCGGCCCGGCCCGCATCACGGTCGCCGAAGATGCGTTGCGCAATGCCGGCTGCGAGCTGGTGTTGGGTAGGCCGCAAGACGACTTCCGCGACTTTCGCTATGAGCGCAAGGACTTGATCAAGCTCATCGGCGATTGTCCGGTCGTCTATCCTGCCGGACGCGACGTCATCAGCGCCGAGATTTTAGACTCCTGTGCCGATCTCCAAGCGGTGGTGAAGTCGAGCATCGGCATCGAAACCGTCGATGTCGAAGCGGCGACCGACTTGGGCATTCTCTGCTGCAACAGCCCGACGCCGGAAAATTACCTGGGCGTCGCCGAAGCGACCATCGGCCTGATGGTGGCGCAGTTCAAACGGCTCAAGTTCAACGAAGCGTTTTTGCGCGCGAACGGCTGGAAGCCGCCGCGGAACCAAGGCTCGCTCTTGCTCGGCAAAACCGTCGGCATCATCGGCGTCGGCCGCGTTGGCCAAAACGTCGCCAAGCGGCTCGGCGCCTGGGGCATGAAAATCCTCGGCTACGACCCTTACGTGAAGCAGGAGACCGTCGCCGACCTGGGCATCAAGATGGTCGGCCTGGACGACTTGCTCAAAGAGTCCGACGTGGTGACGTTGCACGTCGTGCTGACGCGCGAGACTCGCGGCATGATCGGCATGCGCGAGTTGAAACTCATGAAGCCGACGGCTTTTCTCGTCAACACGTCGCGCGGGCCGGCGATCAAAGAGGCCGATCTGGTGCAAGCGTTGAATGAAAACGTCATCGCCGGCGCGGCGCTCGATGTTTTTTCCGAGGAGCCG
>JAERMN010000534.1 GCA_016844625.1 Deltaproteobacteria bacterium | reverse complement strand
TGCGCGGTTTGGCGAAGGCTAGATCCAGGGCGATACCGGTGACGATTGCCTGCCAAGCCTGATCTTCGGAAAGGCCACGTCCCTTGATGGAACGCCATAGATAAATAATTTCTTCTTCCGTCACGCTCTCGAAGAGGTCCTGATCCGGTCCTTTATCCAGCGCTGCAATCGGGTTCATACGAAACATAGTCGGTATTTTCCTCAAGCCGTCGCGGCAAATGGTACGGATCTAACGCAAAACCACTGCCATCTTTACAACTTATGGAAAATACAGGGGATCAAGCTATTACAAGAAATCGGGTGGAGGCTTCTTACTGCAAAGATTGTCAATCTGAGCGCAAAATTGACGCTGCGCTAGGGGAAAAACCTACAGTCGAGCCGAATCTGGCGACTAGTCGAGGACGGCGATGCCGGCGATCTCGATCATGCAGTCGGGATTATAAAGCCGCTTGACCTCGACCAAGGTAATGGCCGGGAAATACTTACCGAACACCGCGCGATACGCCCTGCCGAGCGGCTTCTTATTGTTCCAGTAGGCTTCCAGGTTGGTGATGTAAATCGTCAACACCGCGTACTGGTTCGGCCGCCCGCCGACCGCTTCGATGGCAGTTTTGAGATTGCCCATCACTTGGGCAAATTGCGCGACCAAGTCGCTTTTACCGACAACCTCACCCTTGTCATTAAAGGGCGCCTGGCCGGCGACATGGACAATTTTGCCACCGGTGATCTTGGCAACATGGGCGTAACCGACCGGCGCTTCTAAGCCTTTGGGATCGATGAGTTCAAACGGCATCGTGTCGCTCTCCTGCTGAACTTTTAAACTTGGGGCTTCCGAGTTTACTGTGAAAATGTATTTATCACGAAGGACACGAAGATCACGAAGAGCACGAAGTTCGGAATTTTAATTTTCCGAACCCTTCGTGTCCTTCGTGATCTTCGTGGTGAAGTAATCAGAATGACCGTAACACATCATCCACACAAAAGCCTGAAGAAGCTTAAACTTAAACAAGCGCCCCAGTCATAGCTGGGCTCCAGTAATGAATAAAATCTCTGAGCTCGCCGACGATATCATCCGAGGCCGCCACGTAGGGCAAGATAATTCTGGTCGCGCCGGCTTCGGCGTAGGGCTTGATCTGCTCGACGACTTGCGGCGCCGAGGTCGCGGCGACCATCGGCAGGGAGCGAAACATCTCGTCGGTGACTAACTTGCGCGCCGCATGAAAACCGCCTGACTTCCACGCCGCGCGCATCGCGTCAACTTCAGACGCAAAACCCATACGGCCGAGTAAATCGCGATAGTAGTCTGCCAACGCGTAATAGGTCAGCGCGTGGCTGAGCGCCTCGCGGGCAACATTGTAGTTGGGCGCAATCGAACAGCGAATCTTGCAGATAATCTCCATCTTCGCCGGATCTTTCCCCGCCTCCGCCGCGCCGGCCCGAACCTCGTCAGCAATGCGGCGAACCTCGGTTGGGTTCGCCATGTTGATCAAAACCCCGTCGGTAATTCGACCGGCCAAGCGAGTCATTTGCGAGCCGAACGCGGCTAGATAAATTGGCAGCGTTCGTGCCGACGGTTTGAACGCCATCTTGAAATTCTGCGCGGTGAAATATTTACCTGCGTAACTCAATTTCTCGCCGCGCAGCGCCGCGCGCACAATCTCGATATACTCATGCACGCGCCCGAGCGGGTGATCGAGAGTCTGCCCATGCCACTTGGCGATGGTTGGATTGGACGAGCCAATCCCCAAGAGGAATCGCCCGCCCGAAAGCTCGTCCAAACCCGCCGCTTGGAGCGCCAAGGTCACCGGTGTGCGGCCGAGAATATGATAGATCGCCGAGCCCACTTTGAGCCGCGTGGTCGCAGCGGCAATGGCCGATAGCATCACCGTGGGATCCTTGTTGTTCGCCTCGCCGCCCCAGGCACAGTCAAAACCATGCTCCTCGGCGAGCCGGGCGAGCTCCGGGATCGCATCCATCGGCAACTGCGCGCCGGAATTAAACTCGATGTCGATCTTCATGGGTAAAGTTTGTCGCTGTGTAAAGAAATTCGGTTCTTCAGGCTTTTGTGTGGATAATATGCCTCGATCAGTTTATTTTGCTCACCACGAAGAGCACGAAGGACACGAAGGTTTCGGATGATTACTACTCCGAACTTCGTGCTCTTCGTGTCCTTCGTGGTGAAAACATCTTCACAGTAAACCCGCAAGAACCAGAAATGCTCAAACGTAACTCGCTGGCAAGTTGGTTTTGAATATTTCGATCTGCTCGGTTTTTTCGATGTGGCGGATGAAGCGATATTTATTTTCCACTTCGTCGAGCGGGAACGGCGGCACTTGCGTGCGCTCGGTGCTGACCTTGGCGCCGATGAAGCACAGCTCGCCGCCTTTCATCGCGCTGGTCACCGCCAGCGCGAAGGCTTCTCCAGAATTGGCCCAGAGTGAGTTTTTTATCCCCGCGGCGCGCGCCACACCAACCAGATCCGTCCCCGTGCCGGTAGCAGTCTTCTTGCTCCCCGACGCCTCGTAGACTTCGTTGTCGAAGACGATATGGGTGAGATTGTTCGGCTGCATGCGCGCGATCGTCGCCAGCGAATTCAAATTCATCAACAGCGAGCCATCACCGTCGAGAGCGATAACTTTTCGCCGTGGTAATCCGAGCGCCATACCGAGCGCAATCGATGAACAAAGCCCCAGGGTGCGCACGCGAAAGTTGCTATCGCTTGGATGGAGCGCGTTCCACTCCAAAGTCATCGCCCCGGCGGAGCTGACCACTAGCGCATCGCCGGCAACCGCCGCCAAAGCTTTTAGACAGTCGAATCTTTTCATCAGCTTAATAATTCTGTCCGGATCACAACGACTTGAGCGCCGCACGCCGGCCGAGCACTTCTTTGGTTACCAGAAGCGCCACCGGACGTTTTGCGTCTTCGGTTAACACTTGCGCGCGTTTGATCAGTTCCGGGGCGTAGCACCGGCTCGGTCATGCTCCCCGTGGTGCCAAACGTCCGGTCGCCGATGTCGCCGGCGTAGTAAATCAGCAGCAACAGCGGAATCTGATATTGCAGCAACGTGCTGACGATGGCGTTATTGCTGTTAAAAAAGCCGCCGTTCTGCATGATCGCCGCGCATTTTTTGCCGACGAGATAGGCGCCGGCGCAAATGCCGATGCCCTCTTCCTCACGGCAAAGCGGCACATGGGTGAGATCGCGATCCTCTTCGACCTCGCGCAGCAAGTCAGCCAGATTGACATCGGGCAGCGTGGCGATGAGATTAATGCCCGCGCCTTTCAATCCCATGACAATCGTTTTCGCCGCTTCAGTTGGATTCACGTTCGTCGACTTCGCCTATCAGTCTTATCCGCTTAACATCAAAGGATGGGTAGATCAATAATCGCGCTTTTCCTTTTGAGAAAATCTTAGTATAAAAGGCGCAAGAATAAACTTGCCCAAAAGGAGAATCGCCGTGATCAAACTTTACGACTTCAAATCGTCGCCCAACTGTCAACGGGTCAAAGTGGTGTTGGCGGAAAAAAATCTGCCCTACGAGATCGTCCCCGTCGATCTCACCAAGAAAGAACAGAAACTTCCGCAATATTTGCAGATGAATCCCTACGGCAAAGTGCCGGTGCTGACCGACGACTCCACCGTGCTTTATGAGTCGCTGATCATCAACGAATATCTCGAAGAAAAATATCCTCATCCGCCGCTGATGCCGAAAGACCCGGCGAAAAAAGCCAAAGGGCGGATACTCGTCGACTACGGCATGGCGCACTTCGACTCGGCCTATCAAAAACTGCGCATGGAGCTGATGAAAGAAGCGAAGGAACAAAGCCAGCCGATCATCGACGGCGCCAAGGGCGACTTAAAAAAACTCCTGCAGCGCTTTGAAGATGAACTCGGCGATCAGCAATATCTGCTTGGCGACTTTTCTCTGGTCGACGCCGACTTGATTCCGCGATTTACTCGGCTCGAAGGCTTTGGCGTCCTGCCCGATCCGGCGTTGCCACGTTTAGGAAAATACTTGGAGAGAATGAAAGCGCGTCCGTCGGTCAAGGCGCTGCTCTAATTCCCTGAGCGCATCTGCGCCCACTCTTTCGTCTCGCAAAACATGGAGCTGCCGAAAAGCGGTTTTTTGCCGACCGTCTTTTCGGCGCTCCTGCGTCCCGTCCTTTGGCAACTCGATCGCCACTCTCTGCCCAAATATTCCGGCGAGCTGAACATCGCGGGCCTTAAGCATCCGGTCGACGTGCGCTGGGATCAATACGCCATCCCGCATGTAAGCGCTGCCAACGAGCACGATCTGTTTCTCGTCCAAGGCTATCTGCATGCCCAGGAAAGACTCTGGCAGATGGAACTCAGCCGGCGTTTTCTCTCCGGCCGCATGGCGGAAATCTTTGGCGACTTCGCGTTGCCGTGGAAAGAGCTGTCGGTTCAGTTCCGTGGCAGGTCTAGTGCGGAGTTCGATTATTTCGTCAGACTGCTCGGCATACGCGATGCAGCCGCCGCTTCGCTCAGCCAACTGGCGCAGCCGGAACAGCTGCGCCTAGCCGCCTACAGCGCCGGCGTGAACGCTTACATCGAACGCTGCGGCAAAAAACTGCCATGGGAATTTCGCCTGCTGCGCCATCAACCGGAACCCTGGCGGCCCACCGACACATTGACCATCAATAAGGGCTTGGCATTTCTCCTTTCGACCGCGCTTTATACTCGACTCAAT
>JAERMN010000533.1 GCA_016844625.1 Deltaproteobacteria bacterium | reverse complement strand
ACCGCGGCGATCAAATTGTTCGTCGTCGCCCAGCGGCCGCCGAGGCCGGGATTAAACAATTGCAACGCGCGCCGCTCGTCGCCGACCGGAACAGCACTGGTGGATTCGGTAATAATTGGCTCCAAGGTCGACCACGGCCACATATGCGCGATCATCTTCGGTTGCGGCTCGGGCGTCATCTGACTGGCCAATTCCCAAAGGCCATACATGTTATTCGCGTGCATGCGTTCGTGGAACGCTTCCCGTAATGTGTCCGTTTGTCGTTCAGCTTTCATCTGCTCTCCTCCTCGGCTTGGCCCGCGGCGAATTCGCGCCGCTATGTTGGTTAGTAATAGGTAATACGGCAGCGGTCAAGGGATGTAGAATATTGGTTCAAGCCGTTCAAACGGTTCAAATCGTTCAAGCCGTTAGGTCGGCGCACGCGAGGCGCGCGTCGAAAATTGAAAGGGCGACCGCCGGTCGCCCCTACCATTACTCGTTGCCCTGTATTCACCGAATCACCCGCGTAGCCCGCACCAGCACATTCGGCGGGATCGTCAGGCCGATCTGCTTCGCCGCTTTCAGATTGACGATGAACTCAAACTTCATCGGCTGCTCCACGGGCAGGTCAGCGGGTGTTCTGCCTTTCAAAATCTTGTCCACATAGGTAGCGGCGCGCCGGAACAAGTCAACAAAGTTCACTCCGTAGCTCATCAGTCCACCCACTTCAACAAATTCTGAAAAAGGGTACGTTGCCGGAAGCCGGTTCTTAGCGGCAAGTTCGACAACCTCGGTCCGATGAAGATTCAAAGCGTTGCTCACCAGTACGAGGATCGCCTCAGCCCGGCCCTTGCTGGCGGCTCGAAAGGCAGTCTTAATATCCTTGGCATCTAGTACGTCTAGGTACTGAAGCTTCACTTTGAACGCGTTCGCAGCGAGTTCCGTTTCTTTTAAGGATTGTGCGTTGCCCGGGTTGTTTGATGTTCCGAAGACGGCCACGCGGGAGAGCCTGGGAACCACTTCTTTCAAAAGCTCCATCCGTTTTCCGCTTAGTTCCGGGGCAAGGGTTGCCAAACCGGTAATGTTCCCACCAGGTCGCGCAAGGCTGGCGACAAAGCCGTTGCCAACAGGATCGTTATCCTGGAACATGACAATGGGAATCGTAGAGGTTGCTTCCTTCGCGGCACGAGTTGATGTCCCACCCGCCGTGACGATGACATCTACCTTGAGACTCACTAGCTCGGCTGCAAGCGCGGGCAGCCGATCGAGTTTTCCCTCAGCCCACCGATACTCAATGACAATATTTTTCCCCTCTATATATCCAAGCTCACGCAGACCTTGCATGAACGCCTTGATACGAACCGACAAATTCGCAAGAGATGCACCGCCCAGGAATCCTATGCGAATGACTTTGTTTGGCTGCTGTGCCTGGGCCACAGCCCCACCGAAGGCGAATGTGGCAACGATAGCGACAACCCTGATCCATTTTGGATTTTGGATTTTAGATTTTTGATTGCCTGAAAAAGAATCCAGCCATCGCATCCAACATTTCCTATTCATTTTCTTTTCCCCCAATCCAAAATCCAAAATCGGCAATCCAAAATGGAATCATTTCTCTTCAAACTCTTTGAGCGCGTCGAAGCGCGGTTCGAGTCCCAAGCCGGGCGTGTCGGGCAGCGTCACCCAACCATTTATCGGCGCGGGCGGTTCTTTGTAGATCTTGTCGCCGACGCCCCACATTTCGAAATGAAATTCGACGCGCCAGCCGTTGGCCATGGCTGCTTGCAGGTGCATGTTGTGATGCGGCCAGCCACCGCCGTTGGCGATCGGTAAATTGAATGCCTGAGCCAGCGCGGCGACTTTCACGGCTTCGGTGTAGCCGCCGACGGAGCAGACGTTGGGCTGGGCGATGTCGACGGCGTGATTGGCGATCAGTTCTCTGTGGCGAAAACGGTGGCCTTCGTTTTGCCCGGCGGCGATGGGAATGCTGGTGTGGCGGCGCAGGTCGGCGAGCAGCAGGGCGTCGTTCTGATAAACCGGCTCTTCGAACCACGTAATGTGATAGGGTTCGAGCAGCTTGCACAACTCCAGCGCGCGGTTAAACGAGAACAAGTAATTGGCGTCGATCATCAGCTCGACTTCATCGCCGACCGCCTTGCGCACGGCTTTGACCCGCTCGGCGTCGATACGAGGATTTTCCGGATCGACGGCGACGACCATCTTCAAGCGCGTCTCGCCCTGCTTGACCAATTGTTTGGCGACCTCGATCAACTGCTCTTTGGTGTATTGCTTGAGGCCGAAGGTGACGTAGGCTTGCACCGGGTTCTGCGCGCCGCCGAGCAGGCGCCAGACCGCCTCTTTGTAATGTTTGCCCTTGATGTCCCACAGCGCGATGTCGATGGCGCTCACCGCCGAGCTCCACATGCCGGTTTGCACCCGCGCGTTGAATTGTTTTAATAGCTGGTTCCAAATGCGCTCGGTCTCCAGGGGATTCTTGTCTTTTAAGAACGGCCCGGCCTCGCGGTTGATGAATTCCTTCAGGGCAAACCGCTGTGCGCCGCGGGTGAGGCCAAAACCGGTGACCCCTGTGTCGGTTTCTACTGCGACGAACAGGACCGATGTGACGATGGGTTCTTTGAGCAGCGGCACTTCGACCGGCACGCGATGGAGCGACGCTTTGACGTTGGTAATTTTCAGAAGGCACCTCCGGGATTCGGCCTGACAGTTAGCGCGGAACCGGCGCCCAAGTCAAACCTTGCGCGGGAAGAAATTAGGATCGGAAGTTTTGCCGCAAAGAACGCAAAGGGCGCAAAAAAGAAATTCGGAATATCTCGCGCAAAGCATGTCCTGAGCAACGTCGAAGGGGCGCAAAGGCGCAAAGTTTCGGAAGAAACAATTCCCAAGCGAGTCGAAATGATCCTTGACGCCAGTTTGTAATCGCTTTATGAGACTTGAGACTGATTGAAAGAGGAGAACCTATGTCGCGAATACTGGTCGTTTTACTTGTTGGGCTCAAGGCCAGGCGGTGCGCGGCGCGTTTCCTTCGCCGAGCATTCAGATACTTCCCATGATGGTGGCGGCGGAACGGGGTTTTTACAAACGCGAGGGGCTCGAACTGGAGCTGGTATTTGTCCGCGGCGCGGCGACGGCGGTGCAGGCGCTGCTGGCCAACCAGATCCATTTCATCTTTTCCATCGGACCGCAGATGCCGGCGGTGTGGGAAGGCAACGACATCATGATCCTGGCGCAGCAAGTTGGCCGGCCGACTTTTTCCCTGGTGGTGACGCCGAACATTCATAAGATCGCCGATCTAAGAGGCAAAAAATTAGGCGTGACCTTTGGCGGTTCGACGGCGGCGGGAACCAAAGCGTTGTTGGAGCTGAACAAGATCAATCCCGACAAAGACGTAGAGTATATCAGTTTGCCGGGCAACGAGCCCAAGATCGCGGCGCTGAAGCAGGGAATTATTTCCGGCGCTTTGCTGGCGCCGCCCGCCGATTATCTCGCCATGAAGGCGGGATTGAAGAGGCTCGTCAGTCTCGCCGATATTTTCAAGGACACGGCGTTCACCGGGCTGGCGGCGCATAGCCGGACGATCAAAGAAAATCCGCAGATGGTCAGAAGGATGGTGCGCGCCATCGTACGCTCGGTGCTGCACACGCGCGACAATCCGGAAGATGCGGTAACAATTGCCATGAAACGCCTTGGCTTAGACCGCGACGCCGCGCAAGATGCCTATCAGATGATCCGCGAAGCACTGGTGCCGGTGCCGACGGAGAAAGGCGTGGAGTTGATGGCGCAGTGGCAGGCGATCGCTCTGAACATCAAGCCGAAACGCAAGCCCAGCGAATATATGGACCTGCGCTTTGTCAACGAAGCGATGGCGGAATTGGGGCAGAAATAGCCTGAGAAGATTGATCGCGCCAAGGTGCCAACGAATAAAATTCGAAATCCGAAATCCGAAACAAATCCAAATGATCAAAATACGGATTCAATTTTCCAAACAGGGCCGTTTGGGATTTGGTAATTGGGATTTGACTCTTGGTTTGTTTCGAATTTCGAAATTCGGATTTCGAATTTGAGTTGTTTTAACATTGGCACTCGAGATGGAAGAGAGATGCGAGGGTCGCAAGTGTGACTAAATTGTTAGAGGAGGGGAAAAATGGCTGCAACTTACGAAGTGCGATTCCAAACCGTGCCGGCGGAAAAGCGCGATGACTACGTCAAGATGTACCAGCAAGCTATTCAAGAGATCAAACA
>JAERMN010000532.1 GCA_016844625.1 Deltaproteobacteria bacterium | reverse complement strand
CGCCAAGTACACGCCCGACCCGGGCCATATTTGGCTCAACGTCGAGCTCGCCGGCGATACCGTCGAAGTGCGGATCAAAGATACCGGCGTCGGCATCGCACCGGAAAATTTACCGCACCTATTCGATTTGTTTTACCAAGTGGATCGTTCCTTCACGCGCGCGGAAGGCGGACTGGGCTTGGGTCTGACACTGGTGCACCGCTTGGTTGAATTGCACGGCGGCAAGGTGGAAGCGCGTAGCGCTGGGATTAATCGCGGCAGCGAATTCATCGTGCAACTGCCCGTGTTGCCCTATCCGTCGAAACGCGCCGAACCGCAACAGCCGGACGGCAACGGCGAGCTCGCGCCGCTACTCAGCCGGCGTATTTTAGTGGCGGACGATTTCCCTCAATCCGCGGAAACCCTTGCGCGCTTGCTGCGTCAAGAAGGCAATGAAGTAGAAGTCGCCCAAGATGGTATCGAAGCGGTGGAGAGCGCCGCGCGATTCCTTCCCGATGTGGTCGTGCTTGATATCGCCATGCCTAAGCTCGACGGCTACGAGGCCGCACGCAAGATTCGCGAACAGCCGTGGGGCAAGCACATGGTCCTGATCGCTCTCACCGGATGGGGCCAACAGCAAGACCGCCGCCGCACCCAAGAAGCGGGGTTCGACGCGCATCTGACCAAACCCGTCAACTGCGAAGCGATTATGGATCTCTTGGCCAACCTACCGAACCATGCCATTGCCCAGCTGAGCCCCGGCCTGCGGCATTAATTCGGGTCGCCCACGCTCCGTGCAGCGTGGAACCTTCAGAGTTCTCATCACAGCTAATGATTTGTTGTTGACCACGCTGATTCCAGTGTAGGACCATTTAAATGGGGTTGCCAAAGGGGGCGAGCATCCCCTTTGCGATATTTTAATCAGCGCCGGGGTCAATACCCCGGCTGCGAAGCGGCTTCGTTTATTAGCATCGGCTGACGCTGGACCCCGGCTAGATGTTTTTCGTGACAACAGCAGGTTTTTCTTACACACAGGTTTTTCTTTCCTTGACAGCAAATTCTTTCCTCCCATATAGTCGCGCGGGATTTGGTTTTGCAATTGCGTTTCCAGATTCGCGACGTTAATTATTCAGCGCAACCGAATTAGCAAGAAATCATGTTCGACGCCTTCATCGACGGTCTATTTCTCGTCTTACAATGGAAAGCCTTCAGCTTGATGCTGGTCGGCATGGCGCTCGGCTTCTGCGTCGGCCTGCTGCCAGGTATCGGCGGTGCCGCCACTCTCTCCTTGATGATCCCGTTCGTTTTCAAAATGCAGCCTGCCGAGGCGTTCGCCTTTCTGCTCGGTATGCATGCCGTCGCCGCAACCACTGGGGATATCACCTCAGTGCTTTTCGGCGTGCCGGGCGAGGCGATATCCGCCGCCACGGTCGTCGACGGTCATCCGATGGCGAAAAATGGCGAGGCCGGACGCGCCCTCGGCGCCGCGCTCATGAGCTCTCTAGTTGGCGCGCTGATCGGCGCGGTGGCGTTGGCGTTGGCGATTCCAATCGTCCGCCCGCTGGTGCTCGCTTTCGGCTCTCCGGAACTGTTCATGTTGGCGGTGATCGGCATCTCCTGCATCACTTCGTTAAGCGGCGCGGGCACGCGCGGACAGATCAAAGGTTTTGCCATGGGTCTCTTCGGTATGCTGGTCTCGACCATCGGTCAGGAGCGCCAGTCGGGTTCACTCCGTTTCGACATGGGCATGATGTATCTCTGGGAGGGGCTCGACTTCGTGCCTGTGTTGGTCGGTGTCTTCGCGATCCCCGAAATTATCGATCTTACCGTGCGCGGCACTTCGATCGCCGGCGAGCGGCCGGCGGAGAATTTGCGCCGTGGCGTCATGGCAGGAATCAAAGACACCTTCCGCCATTTTTGGCTGGTGTTTCGCTGCTCGATGGTCGGCGTGTTCGTCGGCATCCTGCCGGGAGCGGGCGGCGGCGTCGCTCAATGGATGGCCTACGCTCATGCCGTGCAAGGCGCCAAAGACGCCAAGGACCGGGAGCGCTTCGGCAAGGGCGACGTGCGCGGTGTTTTAGGACCGGGCGCGGCGAATAATTCGAAAGAAGGCGGCGAGCTCATACCGACGGTCGCTTTCGGCGTGCCCGGCAGCGGTGCCATGGCGATCCTGCTCAGCGCTTTTCTCATCATGGGCCTTTCACCCGGACCCGACATGCTAACCAAGCATCTGTCGATCACGTTTTCGATGGTTTGGACTTTGGTGATCGCCAACATCATCGCCGTGCTCTTATGCCTGACGATCCTCGATCAACTGGCCAAAGTGACCAACGTACGCGGCGGCCTAATCATCCCGTTTGTTCTGCTGCTGGTCTTCGTCGGCAGTTACACCGCCAACGGCCAGATCACCGATTTGATCGTCACGCTGATCTTCGGCGTGCTCAGCTATTTCATGGTGCTGTTCGGTTGGCCGCGTCCGCCCTTCGTCCTCGGCTTCGTTTTAGGCAAAGTCATCGAGACCTATTTTTTCATTTCGGTGGCCCGCTACGGTTTTACTTGGCTCAGGCAGCCCATGGTCATTCTACTGATCATCTTAATGGTATTCGTGATCGCCTACCCGTATATCCAGAAGCGGCGCCAGCGCGTACAGAGCCAAGTTAATGCGTAAGGGCCGCATACTCTTCTGCGTTTTCCTCATCTGCGTCGCAGCGGCGGCAATTTTCATGGCGCTCGATTGGCCGTTCAAAGCGGCGTTGTTTCCGTTGTCGGTGAGCATTCCACTGTTGATCCTGGCCTCGACTCAACTCTTGCAGCTGCTTGTCGGGAAAGAAGAAATAGTCGAGAGCGCCGCGGTCGACTTGGCGTTCTCCAGTGACGTGCCACCTGAAATAGAGCGCCGTCGCGTGATCACGGCATTTTCCTGGATCGTGGGTTTTATTCTTTCGGTTTATTTGATCGGCTTTCCGCTAACCGTGCCGCTGTTTATTTGCTTTTATCTCGCGGCAACGGCGATCACCTGGGTCATTTTTTATGCGCTGTTTCAAAAACTTGTGCACTTACAATTCGAAGAAGGCGCGCTGCAAGCGTGGCTCGGTCTCTGAACGTGGTAACTGGCTTGACTCGCGCCGCCGGAATCACATACCCTTGCGTCGCTAAACAAAAAATTCGAAGCACGAAAGCGGCCCCGCGGACCGAAATTCGAAACAAATCCAAATGACCCCAAAGTGAAAGCACGAAATCCGAAGCACGAAATCCGAAACAAATCCAAAATGATGAAAAACAAAACAACTACAATGCTCCAAACGGGAAGGATCGAATTCAGTGTTTTGGATTTTCGGTATTTTAGATTTATTTGGCGGCGTTTGTTTCGAATTTCGTGCTTCGGATTTCGAATTTGTTTCGATGGTATAAACCTAATCGTATTGTAGGAGGATTGCATGAAAGTCACTCGGCAGATAACGGCTTTTTCACTTCTGCCAAGAGCGGCAGCCTTGAGATCGCCGCGCTCATCGTCGCGCACCATTTGGGCAAATACATTCCCGGCAAACCGGCGGTGATCTTGCAACATATGCCCGGCGCCGCCCACCTGCTCGCAACCAATAACGTTTACAACGTCGCCAAACCAGATGGCCTGACGATTCTAGCGGCGAATCCGAATGTCGCCATCGCGCAGATGTCGAAGATTCCGCAGGTGCGCTTCGACGCGCGCAAGTTTCACTGGCTCGGCTCCTCGGGCGCCGACGGTGTGATGTTCTCGATCCGCCCGGACCTGCCGTACAAGACTTTTGACGAGCTGAAAAGGGCCGACCGCGAGTTGGTCGCCGGCACCACTGGCCCAGGCTCCAACGCCCACGACTTTCCGCTGCTACTGAAGGAATTCGCCGGCGCCAAACTAAAATTAGTCGCCGGTTATCCATCCAACAGCGATGTCCTGCTTGCCGTCGAGCGTAAGGAAGTCGACGCGTGGTCCGCACTGGCAACGACCATTAAGCTCGCCGCCGACCGCGGCGCCGTCAGGCCTCTCGTGCGTGGCCGCACGGCTTTGCCAGGCTATGAAAACTTGCCGGTGGATGAAGATCTGGCAACCAGCGCTCTGGGCAAGTCGCTGATGTCGATCAAAGCTATTCCTCAAGCGATCGGCCGTGCGTTCGCCGTTCATCCGAATACGCCGAAGGATCGCTTGGCGATCTTGCGCGATGCTTTCGCCAAGGCGATCAAAGATCCCGAACTCATCGCCGAAGCCAAACGAGCGCGCATCGACTTTTCCCTCATATCCCACGAACAGGTGGAGAAAAATTTTAACGCGCTTTTCAACCAAACACCTGAGACGCTCAAGGAGATGGGGAAATACATCAAGGCGGAAAGTTAATCGGAAAACTCGAAATCCGAAGCACGAAACTCGAAACAAATTCAAATGACCAAAATTTCCAAAATTCCAAACAAGCTTCCTTCGGATTCGGTGTTTTGGATTTTCCCGATTTGAGATTTATTTCTCTCTAAGTTTGTTTCGGATTTCGTGCTTCGGATTTCGAATTTAAGTTGCTGGAGTTGTCGATGGCCAATCTCGGTTTTGTCGGTCTGGGGGTAATGGGCAGCCGCATGGCGAAACGGCTGCTCGACGCCGGCCACGGCGTCACAGGTTACAACCGGACTAAGTCCAAGGCGCAGTGGCTGCTCGACGCCGGAATGCAATGGGCCGACACTCCGCGCGCCGCTGCGGAATCGTCCGAAGCGGTATTTTCCATGATCGCCAATAACAGTGCGTTGCGCGCGGTCACCGAGGGCAATGACGGAATTGTCGCCGGGCTGAGCGCGGGAAAAATCTATGTCGAGATGAGCACGGTGAGTCCGGCGGCCATCCGCGAGCTGGCCAAACAAGTTGAAACCAAAGGCGCCGAGATGCTTGATGCGCCGGTGTCCGGCAGTTCGATTACTTTGGCAGAGGGCAAGCTCTCATTCATGGTCGGCGGCAAACGGGAAGTCTTTGAAAAAGTCTTGCCTTATCTTCAAGCCATCGGCCCAAAGGCGACCTATGTCGGCGGTCATGGCTTAGCGGCGGCGATGAAAGTCGCCACCAATTTGAGCCTAGCCGTGCAGATGCTCGCGTTTAGCGAAGGCTTACTGCTCGCCGAAAAGAGCGGCATCGCGCGCGCAACCGCCGTTGAAGTACTACTGAATAGCGTGATCGCTTCGCCGATGGTGAAATATCGCGGCCCATTCGTATTAAAAATGCCGGATGAAGCGCTCTTCGATGTCAACATGATGCAAAAAGATTTGCTGCTCGCCCTGGAAATGGGCCGCCAACTCGATGTCCCGCTGCCGACCACGTCAATTACCAACGAATTTCTCACCGCCGCCCGCGGCATGGGGCTCGCCGAGAAAGACTTTGCCATTGTGTTCGAAGTGCTGGCGAAGATGGCGGGGGTGAAGTGAGCGAAGGTTGGAGTGATGGAGTACTGGAGTGGTGGAGTGATGGGTTCCGGAAAAACCCAATACTCCATTACTCCAACACTCCAGCACTCCAATTATTTGCGGTGACGCTCAATGGCTCAATCTAAGAGACCCAAAAAGCAGGCAACCAAGATCTCTCCCGTTCGGGATGAGCGCTGGCTCCGCTTCTACCGCCAGATGCTCAAGATCCGGCTGTTCGAAGAAGAGGTCAATCAACTTTATCTCGGCGCCAAGATGCCGGGGCTGGCACACCTCTACATTGGCGAAGAAGCGGTCGCCGTCGGCGTCTGTGAAGCACTGCGCCTAGACGATTACATCACCAGCACCCACCGCGGCCATGGCCACTGTATCGCCAAAGGCGCAGCGCTGGACCGAATGTTCGCCGAGCTGCTCGGTAAAGAGGCCGGCTACTGCCGCGGCAAAGGCGGTTCCATGCATATCGCCGATCAGGACACCGGCAATCTCGGAGCGAATGCGATCGTCGGCGGCAGCGCGGGCATTGCCACCGGAGCGGCGATGTCGATCAAGATGCGCAAGAGCGATCAGGTGGCTGTCTGTTTCTTCGGCGACGGCGCGCTCGGCCAAGGGCTGGTTTATGAAACGATGAACATGGCGGCGCTCTGGAAGCTGCCGGTGATCTACGTCTGCGAGAATAATCAGTACAATGAGTACACGCACTACAGTGAAACCACCGCCGGCGAAGTTACTGACCGTGCCAAAGCCTTCGGCATTCACGTCGAATCGCTCGACGGCCAGGACGTGCGTGCGCTCCACGCCACCGCGCAAAAACTGGTCGAGCGAGCGCGCCGCGGCGACGGCCCGGCTTTTTTGGAATGTCTCACCTACCGCTCACGTCGGCGACATCGACCGCGCCTACTACCGATCGAAAAAGGAAGAGCAAGAGTGGAAGACGCAGCGTGATCCGATAAAGCTGCTCGCCGCGTGGCTTGAGAAGAATAAATTGGCGGACGGCAAGTTATTCCAGCGCATCGAAAACGAAGTCGCGGTGGAAATTAAACAAGCAGTAACCTTCGCACTGGATGCACCGTATCCGGCCGCGGATGAGGTGGATCAGCATGTGTATGCGTGAGAAGTGAAGAAGGCTCCGCCAGAGGCGGATCAGCCTCGGCCAAACAATTTGGGGCTGATCCGTCCTTTGGCGGATCCGGCTGAAATAGGCATTGGGCAACTGGAGAGAATATTGGATTTTGGATTGGCGGAGAAAAAACCCATGAGTGAGAAGTTTCGGCGCGATCGAGTTAAGCGAGTTCTTGGGGCAGAACGACGACGTTTCTTTTGAAGCGGTATTGGCGGAAGTGAGAATCGAAGGCGAAAGCATGGTCGAGTCTGTGTTGGTCGATCAAAGCAAAGCTAGTGCAATCGACAAAGCTAAAATCTTTGTCCGTGTACCTGATAAAAATCGCCTTGGCGGTTTGTTCAGTCGCTTCGCTAACACGAAGCGCTGTGATCCCGGTTTGATCGAGACGCTTCATGAACTCGACGGCCGCTTGGTGACTGACTTTGACGCGAATCAGAGTGTAGGTCTCGGAGAGGACAAAGTTTGACGTGAAGAGTTGAGCCTGTATCTGAAGCAGATGAGCATAAACGGGTTTTGCAGCGGTGTGATGATCGTCATCTTCATCCGCCAAAGCAAGAAATGCGCCGGTATCCAGAAAGACTTTCAAGGCGATTGATAGATGTACTTGTCATGATTTTTGGAAAGATCATGGACCCCGCTTTTAAACAGTCCAACGATCCCATAGGCGGGATGAGACGTCACTTCTCGTTTTATAACAGAACGACGATTAGCCGTCGCTTTAGCGATCCTTTTGGAGGACTTTTTATTCTCTACTACGGTCAGTTTGACTCTCTGTCTATTTTTAAGCCGCACTTTGGAGAGCGGCTTAAAAACCCCATTTTCGTAGAGAGCATTGATGCTTTTTGCCATGTGTAGCCTCGCTAAACCGAGCGATGT
>JAERMN010000531.1 GCA_016844625.1 Deltaproteobacteria bacterium | reverse complement strand
GACGGAAATAATTTTTACCGGGACACCGCGCAGCGCGGCGGAAAAACCACTGCCGGCGTGACAGGTAACGTCGATCTCGCCGGACATCAGGCTGCTGACGCCGACGACGCCGCGAACCACCAACACCTGAAGCTCTAATCCTTCCTGCGCGAAGAAGCCCTTCTCTTGGCCATAGTAGAGCGGCACGTAACTGAGCGTCGGACCCGGAATGCTGATGAAGAACTTGTCAGCCGCAACGCCGTAGCCGTACAGACAGAAAAGTTGCAGAATCGCCACCGCAATTAATCGTCGTGTCTGCGCCATATTCCCTCCTGCAATAATTTGGCAGATAGATTTTGTCGCTTGCGCGAATTTTCCGATCGTTGTTCGGGTGAGCTATGCCGTTCTCTCAAAATCCTTTTCACCACGAAGTGATTCATGAGCTTACGCTCGCCCACAGATCATGAAAATGGAGGGATTTTCCTCCGCAGGGTCCTCCGTTCGACTCGTCATTCCCGCGCACGCGGGAATCCAGGTTGGTTCTCCGCTGAATTAGCCTGGATACCCGCTTTCGCGGGTATGACGGAACCCAGGCGGCCTCTTCGTTCTGCAGATCATCCCCGCACGCGTATTTTCGAAGGAGGCACGATGGTCACAAAGGTTAATTTTCCAAACCCGTTTATTCTTACTATGAGACCTCTGTATAGCTGCAAGTTTGCGAGGGTCACGGCAAATTTTTCCCTGGCTATTGCCGCCACTGATAACAACCGCATCGGAAGGGCAACCACAGGGGGTTGCCCCTACAAATCCGATTCCTTTTTGCGTACTTTGCGTTCTTTGCGGCAAATTCTCCCATCCTCATTGCGCGAACGGCCGAGCCGCTCCGCCCGCCGACCATTGTCAGCAACGACTCCAGAGAGCGGATCTGATCTTCCGGCACGGTTAAGTAATCGGCGTTGAGCACGGCCAAGTCGGCGAGCTTATCGACCTCGATCGATCCCTTGCGACGTTCGTCGCCGGTAAGCCACGCGCTGCCGATGGTATACATGCGCAGCGCCTCGGCGCGCGTGACGTTTTGACTTTTGTCGCGGATCGCCGAGCCGGCGACGGTCTTGCCGGTCACCAGCCACCAGAGCGACAGCATCGGCGAATAGTTCGCCGAACGAAATGCATCGGTGCCGGCCCCCACTGAAATTCCGGCGTCGAGCATTGCCCTGAGCGGCGGCGCACTGCGCGCTTTGGCCAAGCCCGACAGTTCGACATAGCGCTCGCCGGTGAGCGCCAAACGATCTTGCACCGCTATGCCGCCGCCGAGTATTTTGATTCTTGCGATGGTGTCCGGCGTAGCGTCTTCCAGATGGGCGAAGACCATTCGCTGCGGCGCAAACGGCGTCGCCGCGTGCACCTGCTCAAGCACGTCCAAAACCTGGCGCGCGGTATTGTCCTGACTCGCATGCAGATGAAATCGCTGCCCCGTTTCAGCGAAGTAGCGCGCCATCTGGTGAAACTTTTCTTTGGCGTCCGCCGCAATCGTGATGCCTTTCGGGTTGGACAGCACATCGCCGTCGCCAATGCCGCGTACTAAAGTCTCAGCGAAGCCGACAAAGCGAAACATATCGCCTTGCGGCAAACTGCTAACTTCCTCGGCCCCTCGCTTGATCTGTTCAAGTTCATCGCCCGGATCGTCCGGCGCGAGGTAAAAATTCAGCCGCAGCGTTAGCTCTCCCGTGCGCGCCATGTCCGCAAGCAATCGGCGATGAGCAAACGTCACGCCGGTGGTCTGTAGATCGCCGACGGAAGTCACGCCGAGGCGATTGAGCTCGCGAAAACAGTTTCGCAGACTTTGGCGAATACGATCGAGCGGCAAGCGCGGAATCTTGCTGTACGCGTATTCCCAACCGGCCACGCCTTGGAGCCAGCCGGTCAATTCGCCAGTGCTTGGATTGCGTTCGAACTTGCCGCCGACCGGATCCGAAGTCTTGCCGGTGATGCCGAGCGCTTTGAGCGCGGCGCTGTTGAGCAACGCGCCTTGCCGTAAATATTGCACGTAGACCGGATGACTCGGCGCGATAGTATCGAGCTCGGCGCGCGTCGGAAAGCGCCGCTCGGCAAACTGTGTCGGCACCCAGCCGCCGCCAACCACGATCCAACTTCCCGCGGCTGCGCTCTTCACCTTCGCCGCGATCTGTCCCAGGCCGTCGGCGAGATTTCGGTTAAGCTCCCAATGCAGTTCCGCGTCCCAACTTAGCCCCGCCACCGTCGCTTGAATATGCGAGTCGATCAATCCCGGTATCACGGTGCGGCCACCCAGATCGATTACGCGTGTCGCCGGCCCCATCAGCGGCCGCACGTCACGGTCGCTGCCAACGGCGATGAATCGGCCGTTTTTGATCGCCACAGCTTCTTTAATGGAGAAGTCGCGATCCACGGTAACGATCTTGCCGTTGCGCAAAACCACATCCGCCGGTTGTGGCACCGCCAGCGAGCGCGCAAAGTCTACCTCGCCGCCAGAACAGCCGATTAATAGAATCATTAACAACAAAACTTTGGGCCGCATAAAGCGATTTCCGCCTACTTGCCTGAACGAGTGCGATTCTACGCTTGCATGCGCGCATTTGCGAGACGTCATTGCCGATGCGTTGTCTACTTCAGGTTTGTGGATTACCGCAAGAGGAACTGAACAGAAAATCCGAAATCCGAAATCCGAAACAAATACAAATGATCAAAACTAAGTCTTCAATGTTCCAAACTGGCCCGTTGCGGATTTCGTAATTGGGACTTAACTCTTTCGCTTTGTTTCGAATTTCGGTCCGCGGGGCCTCTTTTGTGCTTCGACGTTTTTCTCCTGACTTGGCGCCTTTGCGCGAAATATTCCGGCTCGGTTGCGTTGCGCCAAGAATTGCAGCTATAGTCCGAAGCAATTTCGCGTGGCATTGAGAATTTTCTCCTGAGGTGAACGATGAAACCGGTGCAACTTTTTTGCTGGCATTTCATGGCCTACCCCTATCTCGACAAGGATTTCGACGAGAAAGAATATACCGCCTGGGTAACCGTGCCGAACAAATTGTGGGACAACAGCAAAGCCCGCGGTCTCTATCAGGAATATATTGACCAGCTCGCGCTGGCCGACGAACTCGGCTTCGACGGCATGGTGTTAAACGAGCATCATCAAAATATTTACGGCTTGATGCCATCGCCAAACATGATCGCCTCGGCGCTGACCCAATGCACCTCGCGCGGCAAGATCGTCGTGCTCGGCAACCTCCTACCGCTGCACATGAACCCGATGAGAGTCGCCGAGGAATACGCCATGCTCGACCAGATGAGCAACGGCCGCTTGATCGCCGGCTTCGCCCCCGGCGGCGGCCCGGAAACATTTAACTACGATGTCCCCTCGGCCAACACACGGGAAAAATTTTGGGAAGCGGCGGATCTAATCGTTCGCTCTTGGACCGACGACGGCCCCTTCGCCCATGAAGGCCGCTATTATCCGCTGCGCTATGTGAATCTCTGGCCCAAGCCACTGCAGAAACCGTTTCCACCGGTGTGGATTCCCGGCTCGCGCAGTCCATCGACCATGACCGAGGTAGCCAAGCGCGGTTACTGCTACTTTCTCTCGTCGCGCAGCCACGGCGGCGAGACCCACCGCGCGCAGCAAGAGTTTGCCCAAGTTTTGGAAAAACACGGCGACAAGTATCACCCGTTTAGATTCGGCATCTTGATGTCGACCTATGTGGCGGAAACCGACCAGCAGGCGCGCGCAGAGTGCGAAGAGGGCGTCTGGTATTTTCTGAAGAATTGCTTGAAAGGCCATCTGCGCAAAGAAGGCCGCCAGCTTACCTACGGTCCCGGCGTGCCGTACATCCCCGCCGCGGCGTGGAGAGAGTATCTCAAGGGCTATAAGCCCGGCCAAAAGCTTTTGGGTGATGTGGAAAACTGGGAAGAGCTCGACGCGTCGCAATCGATCATCGTCGGCAGTCCGGAGACTGTCACCCGGCG
>JAERMN010000530.1 GCA_016844625.1 Deltaproteobacteria bacterium | reverse complement strand
TTGTCCGGATTGCCCTTGGGCACCAGACCGCCGTCGGTGATCAGCATCACTTTCGCTTTTCGCAGATCTTTCACACCCGGCGGCATCGGGATCGGCGCAAACGCCGTCGGCATCATCTCCGACTCGAATGGTTCACCTTTCACTTTCGCCAAAACCATATCGACCAACCGTTCGCCCGCCGCCTGCGCGACAAACTGATCGCGGATCAAACGACGCGCAATATAACCCTCATCTTTGGGCAATCCGATCGCTTCTTTGCGCACTAGTTTCAAGGCCAGCGCCACCATGCGCTCGAGCACGTCGCGCATCTTCGCCGCGTTGTTGGCCGAGTCGATGATGTAAAGAGACTCGCGATAAAGATCGACGCCAGGATTTTCCAGCGCCATGCCGGTGACGACGGGAATACCAAGTTTTGACTGCACGGCGGCGCACAGCGCCCCCGCGGCCATGCCGTATCGCCCCGCCAAGAAGCATGGCCCGGCGACGAACAACTCAGCCTGCGCATCGCCAATCTTGCTCAACGCGTCCGCGACCACGGCCTGCAAATTTTCCACCGCGTAGTTGTCACCGCAGACGAGCGTCGCGATCACCCTCGCATCGCCGCCGAGCAATTGCTCAAGCAGCTTCCCCGGCCCCACCGCGCCTTCACGAATTTGCAGCGCCACGCCAGCCTGCTCTTCGCCTCGTGGTGAACTATCCCTTCGCAATCACGCCTCAAGCCTCACGCCTTCTCAATAAACCATCGACCTCAAGCGCGACGCGCCCTGTTGATTGGCCACGCCAATGACATTGAGCGAGTCGATTTCAAACGGACCGGCGAGCAACTCCGCCATACCGCTGTCGGCGGCGATCACGCGTTCGACTTGCGGCAGCTGCCAATGCGTGCCGTTACCGCCGACACAGACGATCGCGTTCACTTCGGCGAAATTAAACAGCAGCGCCGACTCAACTCTATGATCGCGCGCCAGGTCGGTCACCTGCACGGCGGTTTTGACCCCCATAATTTCCAGCAGCCGCGCGGTTTCGGCAAGATCCGTATGCGGCACGCCGCCGCCGAACTTGGTGAGCACCGCGGCGTCGGCGCCAAGGAAATTATCCGCCGACGCGATCGTCGCAACAGAGCCGGCGAAGTTCAGCTCGCCCGCCTGATGGCGCCGATACAGTGCCGTGATCACCGGATGATTTTGATAGAAATAAGTTTCCGCGCCGCCCAGCGAAACATGGTAAGAGGGCACCAGCGCGCCGTCTAGCCACTCGTTGGGGTGGAGCACGGTCGGCAGCATGCCGTCGGTGTCGGCGCCGTAGAGAATCGCCTCGTCTTGCTCAGGTTTTCTTTGGCGCGAAAATATTTGACCAACGTAAGCGACCCGCGGCAGTCCGGTGCGCTCGGCGCCAATCGCCGTATCAAGAACGAGTGTGCGCGCCGGCATTTTGTTTAGTGCGGCACGCGCCAGGTGCACGGCAATTTTTAATTGCGCCAGCCGATAAGCTCTGTGCCGCACATGCGCCGGCACCCCCGCTTTGCTAAGGGGCACGATGATTAAGTGATTGAGCGTCGCATAGTGCGACACCGCCGCCGGTGCGCCGCTCATTTCCAAGACGTAGCCGGTGGCGCCGCGCGACTCGCCGGGCGAGTCATCGCGCACGGCGGTCACCGCGGCGCCTTCAAGGACATGGGTCGTGCCACTACCGGCAGTGTGCGGCGCGCCAAGAATTCCCGGCCAATCGGGGCTTCCGCCCGGCGCCTTGGCGCGCGGCTCGACGATATCGAAAATCGGTCCGGCGCGCAGACTGTCGCCCGGTCGAGCGATCTCGAAGTCGACGGCTTCGAATGAACTGTTTTCGAGCACCAGCCGACGCAACTCGTCTTGGTTGATCGAAAGCGTCGTTCCGATCAAACCCGTGCGCGCGCCAAATGCAATCGATGTAATGGAATGGATCGCCAGGTTAAGCTGCATAATTTGCTCTCGTCAGCGACTGTAGTGCCGGCCCGCTACGCTTGTCAATTCGCGGAATTACGAACCCGGCTGCCAACCTTTCCCGTGCAGCGCCGCGTGGGCTTTGCGGACAAAAGAAAACTCGAAACCCTTTTCCGCCGGCGCGGCGTCTTTGAGACCCGAAGTCTTGGCCACGAAGGCGGCCATTTTCTTTTGGCTATCGTCAGAGAGCGCCCCGTCAGCGGTCATCGTCGGGCGCGATGAATCGTATACCTTCGCCGCGATTTGCTCGTCGATCTTGAGACTCTTCGTCAGCACTCTGATCGCCCCAGTTCGATTATCGCGCGAATGGATGAATCCCATCGTCGACGCGCGCACGAAGCGCTCCACTAGCGCCGGATCGGACTTGAGCGTCTCATCACGCGCGACGATACCGCCGCTTGGCAAAAAGAACCCCTGATCCTTGAACACCGCAAATTCCCGGAAACCGGCGTCCTTCGCCGTGAAGGTAAACGGCGCGATGAGCATAGCCGCATCCACGGCTCCACCGATCAAGCTGGCGACGCGGGTATCCGCCGCGCCGATGCTAAGAATACTGACATCCCGCCCGCCATCGACTCCGTTCGCCGCGAGAAAATCCCGCAGCAATAGGTCGTCGATAACTGCCGGCCCGGCCACCGCGATCTTCTTGCCGCGCAGCAGTTTCAGATTCAGTATCTCGTTCTTGGTGAACAGCACATGCTGCGGCTTGTCAAAGTGAACCAGCAAGACTTTTAACGCTCCGCCGCGCAACGCCGTCGTCAATCCCAGCAGAGGGACGGTGGAAAACTCCACGCTGCCGCTCAACAGCGCCAGATTCGCCGTCGGCGCGCGCATCGCGATCAGCTCGACATCCAAACCTTCGCCGCCGTAGTAGCCATTTAACTTCGCCGTAAGAAACGACAACCCCGCAATCGTGTAACCCGGCATCGCCACGCGCACCTTACGGCTTTGCGCATCCGCAGGCGGAATGATCATCGAGAAACAAACCGCTAAACCAATTATGGATCGCAGGATCATGGTCACGGCGATACCCCTCCCTAAAAAGAACTGACGCGAACGGCTGACTGCAACTGATGTAAACGGGCGCCGGCCAGATGTCAATTCGAGGTAAATCGGCTTGACATCCAACCTGGGTCGGCATTACGCTCCGAGCAACGAGAGGAGTCGGCATGGCGAAAAACGGATTCAAAGTTTTTGACAGCGACATGCACATCATGGAGCCGCCCGATCTTTGGGAGAAGTACATCGACGCTGAATTCCACGATAAAGCGCCACGCGGCCGGACCTCGGACAACGTGCGCGACCTCGGCACGATATTTCCCAATGTGCCCAAAGACACCCGGCGCACCGGCGGCACACCGCACCGCGGTAAGAACTTTGATAGGAACCAAGAAATCTATCGCAATCACGCTGAGCGCGGCTGGACCGGCCAAGTGCAGCTCGAAGCCATGGACACCGAAGGCATAGACACCGCCGTGCTGTTTCCGACCCGCGGCCTGGGCATCCTCACTTTTCCCGATCAAGACCCGCGTTTCGCGGCCGCGATGGCGCGCGCTTACAATGACTGGCTGCATGATTTCTGCTGCGCCGAGCCAAACCGTCTGCTCGGCGCCGGCATGATTTCCGTTTATGATTTAGCTGACGCCTTGCGCGAGACGCGCCGTGTGGCGGAACAATACGGTTTTCGCTCGGTGTTCCTGCGCTCGAACATCATCAACGGCAAGAACTGGTACGATCCGCACTACGAGCCGCTGTGGAACCTGCTCGAAGAATTGAACCTGCCCCTTGGCTTTCACGAGGCCTCGGCGTCGCGCTCGCGCCAGGCGGCGGAACACTTTGAGCCCAATTTTGGCTTAAGGCGCGTCTATGCCCAGCCGTTTGAACAAATGATGGGCATGGGCGCATTTCTTGGCGGCGGCATTCTCGAACGCCATCCAAAAATGCGCGTCGCCTTTCTTGAAGCCAACTGTTCTTGGCTACCGTGGCTCCTGTGGCGCTTGGACGAAGGTTACGAGCGTGAAGGCGACGTCTTTATGCCGGACCTCAAAATGCCGCCCAGCGCATATTTCAAACGGCAATGTTGGATTTCCGTCGAACCGGATGAAGCGCCGGCGCGCTATACCATCGAAGAGTTCGGCTGCGATCAGCTGGTTTTTTCCACCGACTATCCGCACGGCGATTCGAAATATCCCCACGCCGTCGAAAGCTTTCTCGCAGCGAAATTGTCAGACG
>JAERMN010000529.1 GCA_016844625.1 Deltaproteobacteria bacterium | reverse complement strand
CCTCATAACGCACCTTCGCCAAGGGCGGATACATCATCAGGATCAAGCCGAACGCGATCGGGACATTGGTCGTCCCAACCGACACCGCCGAGCTAAGGTTATAGACCACAGCGGGAAACAAAAAGCCGATGCCCACGCCCGCCGCCATTGCCAAGAAAATCCACAGCGTGAGATAACGGTCCAGGCACGAGAGTCGAGGGACCGGACGGTTTACTTGGGTCATAAAATTCAACTTAAGATAATCTTGCTTCAGATTTACGATCTTCGTCCACGCATGCTAATTCGAGCGCTCGCAAGAACACCACTGCGAACGCTCGCCTAGCGTCATTGGGTGCTCCCGATTGCGTCAAGTTTCTCTTTGAGAGCGAGCTTGCTAAGCGTAGCGAACGGCAGGTTTAAGAACAGCGATATGCGCCGATAAAGCTCCGTATACACCTTGAGAAAAGCTTTCCGTTTTTCGTCATCGCTGCCTTGAACCGCCTGTCCGGGCCAGACCGGGCAAGGTTCCGCCGCAGCCTGATCGCACACCGTGAAGACGAAATGCATGAACGGCGCGCCGGGCTGGGAGAACTCACTCCAGTCCTTGCTGCGCAGCCCTTCCGTCGGCAGGCGGTTTTTCTCCATCATTTCCAACGCAAGTGGATTCACGCTACCGGCCGGCCGGCTCCCCGCACTAAAGGCTTTGAATTTGTTTTTTCCCAGGGCGTTAAGAATGACCTCAGCCATAATGCTGCGAGCCGAATTGCCTGTGCACAGAAACAGAATATTTAAAATTTCCTGATTCAGAAAGATCCCCCTTGCGCACAGCACGCACCGGATTTGCTGGACGCGGTTTCGACCGTCGGCGCGGCACCGCAACAGGCGCTCGTCTGCGCGCTTACCAGGTCGCCGTAAACTGGAATTGACTCGAGGGTGTGAAAAGTCTCCCAAGCGATCCCTTGCGGATCGGTTGTCCAGTACTTATCGGAGCGCGCATAGCAGCACGCAGCATCGGCCTGGTCGAACACAGCGACCTCCGCGGCCGTCACTTGCTCGCGCAATTCACTCAATTCCCCGTCCGAATCCACCTGCACGCCGAGATGATCGATACCCGGCGTACTGCCACGCTTCGAAATCGCGAAATTTATCCGCGGATCGTCCACCATCCATTTCGCGTAGTCGGGTTTGACCACCGTAGGCGAAGCTCCGAACACTGTTGAGTAAAATTTAATGTTGGCGTCGAGATCGTTAACGGTGACGTGCACGTGAAAACGTTTCATGAGCAACTCCTTTTCTTCTTCTTAGGTTTGGATTGACTAGGTGGACAGCAGGTTCCCAGTGCCGTTTCGACTACGTTGAGGCAAGCCTGCGGCATGCCGTGGCAACAATTCTGCGTGAGAAAAGTCATGAGCTCAGCCATACGTTCGAAATCGACGCTGTAGTAAAAAAACTGCCGCTCTTGCCGTGTGGTCACCAAGCCGGCCCGCGCAAGTTCCTTTAAATGGAAGGATAACGTCGCGCCGGGAACCTTCAGCGTCGCGCCGATGCGCCCAACCGATTCGCCGTCCCGTCCCGCCTCGACAAGGAGACGGAAAATCGACAGCCGTGTTTCCTGCGCAAGTGCCGCTAGAGTCAATACCGCCGTCTTTAATTCCATATTTCTAGTATCATCGAAATAATATTCAGGTCAAGTGAGGCTTTCGAGCCAAGCCATGGGGGATCGAACCGCCGGCGGCGCAATTCGAACGTAACCTCCCGGTAATCGACACTTCGCCGGCTGAGGCTAGATACCCCGGTGGTATATGATATGAAGCGTTGTCATGGCAGACCATTTCGCCGTGATCGACGTCGGCAGCAACGCCATGCGTTGCCAAGTCGCGGTCGTCGATCATCCCAAACACTATCGTGTGCTTGAGCAAGAGCGCCAGCCGGTGCGCTTGGGGCGCGATGTTTTCAAGACCGGCAAGCTCAATCCACAGACGGCCGAAGCCGCGCTTAAAGTTCTCGCCGATTTCAAGAAACTATCCGAACGGTTTCGCGTCAAGGCGCTTCGCGCCGTCGGCACCAGCGCCTTGCGTGAAGCATCTGACAGCCGTTCCTTTATCAAACGGGCGGCCCAAATCGGCGTTCCGCTTGAGGTCTTATCCGAGCAAGAAGAGGCGCGCTTAATCAGCCTCGGCATCATGAGCGGACTGCGGTTCCATTTACCGTTGGGACTGTTCCTCGACATCGGCGGTGGCAGCGTCGAGCTGGCGGTTGCCAACACGACGAATACTTTCTGCTTGTTCAGTCTACCCTTGGGCGCCGTGCGGTTAACCGAACGCTACATCGCCAACGATCCACCCCGTCGCAAAGAAGTCAGAGAGATTCGGGAGTTTGTCCAAGCGCAACTGAAACCCGTCGTGCGCCGCGTAAAGCGCGAGAAATTTACCATGGCGTTCGGCAGCGGCGGCACCATCACCGCGCTGGCGGAAACCAACACTCGAGTCACGGGCGACGCCAGCAAAGCCGGCTCATTGACCGTGCTGCGCCGACAGCGGCTCAAGGCGCTCTTGGAAATCTTAATGAACGAGCCCGCCGCGGAGCGCGCCGCCATTATCAGCGGCGATCCCAAACGAGCCGATATCATCATCGCCGGCGGCTTTGTCCTCCATGAAATCATGTCCCAGGTGGGTCTTGATTATCTCTTCGTCTCGCGCCGCGGCCTGCGCGACGGCTTGATGGTCGATCTGCTCCAGCGTCACTACTCGGAAACCGGCCCCTGGCACCCCGACGCCGACCGGGCGGAGTCGCTCGAGCAAGTCTCGCAAAAGTATCTCTACGACGCCCCCCATGCGCATCATGTCAGCCAGCTAGCGTTGAATCTTTTCTACCAGCTGCACGAATTGCATCAGTTGCCCGAGAAATACGCCAGCGTGCTCAACGCCGCGGCGCTGCTCCATGACATCGGACTGTTTATCGCCGAACCGAAGCACCACAAGCATTCTTACTATCTGATCAAGAGCTCGGGCATGAAGTCGTTCAACAAGCTCGACCTCGAACTGGTTGCCAACATCGCCCGTTATCACCGCAAGGCGCATCCGAGCCCCAAGCATCTCGGCTTCAGCCAGTTGGCACCGGCCAATCAGGAGGTGGTGCGCAAATTGAGCGCGCTCGTGCGGGTCGCCGACGCTTTGGATTTTCGCCGCGAGCAGCGTGTCGAATCGGTGAGCGCCGCGCTCGCTAAGAACAAAACCTTGACGATCGCGGCGACGGCGCGCGCCAACATTAACGACGAAATCGACTGGGTGGTCAAAAAAGGTAAGCTGCTGGAAGAAGTTTTTAATCTCAAGCTTCAGCTCAAACGAACCAGGACTCACCGTGCAAAATAAACGAAACCGCTTCGCGCACGGAGTAAAAACCTCGTGCTTGACCGCAGGGGATGGTTGCCCCTTTTGGCAACCCCAAACGGAATGAATCTTTATCTCATGCGACATGGCATCGCGATTGCGGCGGACGACCCGTCGGTGGCAGATGACAACGAACGGGCGTTGACTAACAAAGGCATCAAACGGATGCGCCGGGCCGCGCGCGGGCTCTCCCGGTTGGAGATTCCATTCGACGGGATTTTGACCAGCCCGGTCTTGCGCGC